>CADBLC010000309.1 GCA_902795385.1 Fibrobacter succinogenes
CAAGGCAACGGGCTTCCCCATCGCAAAGATTGCAGCGCTGCTCGCCGTGGGCTACACGCTCGACGAACTCCGCAACGACATTACGCAGACGACCCCGAGCTGCTTTGAACCGGCGCTTGATTACGTTGTCGTGAAAGTCCCGCGTTTCACCTTCGAAAAGTTCCCGAAGGCCGACTCAACGCTCGGCACCCAGATGAAGTCCGTGGGCGAAGCGATGGCCATCGGTACGAACTTCAAGCAGGCCATGCAGAAGGCGCTCCGCTCTCTCGAAACGGGATTCGGCGGATTCGGTGCCTGCGCCAAGTGCGAAAAGTTCAAGGAATACGACGACGAAACGCTCGCCAAGGAAGTTGCCCGCCCGAGTGCCGAACGCATCTTCGTGCTCCATGAAGCACTGCGCCGCAAGTGGGGCGTCGAGAAGTTGTACGAAATCACAAAAATTGACCGCTATTTCCTCCGCCACCTCGAAGAACTCGCCCTCTACGAAGACGAAATCCTTTCCGCAGGCTCGTTGGAAGCATTGGCAAAAGACCTGCCGCTCTTCCGCCAGGCCAAGGAACTGGGCTACAGCGACATACAGATTGGTTACCTGTTCCACAAGACTCCCGAAGAAGTCATGGCGGTGCGTAAGCAGATCGGCCTCATTCCGAGTTACTACTCCGTGGATACCTGCGCCGGCGAATTCGAAGCCATCACGCCGTATTACTACAGCTGCTATGCGGAAAACTCTGAGCCCGTCCGCGAAATCCCGGGTCACGGCCACAAGAAGAGAATCATGGTGCTCGGCGGCGGCCCGAACCGAATCGGTCAGGGTATCGAATTTGACTACTGCTGCTGCCATGCCGCCTTTACGCTGCGTCGCGAAGGCTACGAAGTCATCATGGTGAACTCCAACCCCGAAACGGTCTCTACCGACTACGACACTTCGGATAAACTATACTTTGAGCCGCTCACGCTCGAAGACGTGATGGGCATTTACGAACGCGAAAAGTGCGCGGGCGTCATCGTGCAATTCGGTGGCCAGACTCCGCTGAACCTCGCCATGCGTCTCAAGAAGGCCGGTGCAAACGTGGTCGGCACAAGCCCCGAAGACATCGACCTCGCCGAAGACCGCGACTTCTTCAAGCAGCTGGTTGACAAGGTCGGCATCAAGCAAGCCGAAAGCGGCATCGCCCACAACGTGGAAGAAGCCCTCGCCATCGTCGAGAAAATCGGCTACCCCGTTCTCGTGCGCCCGAGTTTCGTTCTCGGCGGCCGCGGCATGGTGATTGTCTATAAGGAAAAGTACCTCCGTAAGTTCGTGGAAGAAGCCGCCGCCATTGGCGAAGGCAAGCCGATTCTTATCGACCGTTTCCTCGAAGACGCCACCGAACTCGACGTGGACTGCATCAGCGACGGCAAGCACACCGTGGTAGGCGCCATCATGGAACACGTGGAGCCCGCAGGCATCCACTCCGGCGACTCCGCCAGCGTCATCCCGCCCATGACTCTATCCAAGGAAATCCAGGACAAGGTTCGCGCCTACGCCAAGGAATTCGCGAAGGAACTCCACGTTTGCGGCCTCATGAACATGCAGCTCGCCGTGAAGGACGGCGAACTCTACATGATCGAAGTGAATCCGCGTGCATCGCGCACCGTGCCGTTCGTTTCCAAGTCCATCGGCGTCCCGCTCGCCAGCTACGCAAGCCGCTGCATGCTCGGCGAAACCCTTGAACAGATTGGCTTCACCGAAGAAGTCCACGTGCCTTACGTGAGCGTCAAGGAAGCCGTGTTCCCGTTCGTCAAGTTCCCGGGCGTGGACATCACGCTTTCTCCGGAAATGAAGTCCACCGGCGAAGTCATGAGCCTCGATCGCGACCGCGGCCTTGCCTACCTCAAGAGCCAGCTAGCATCCGGCAACAAGGTCCCGAGCCAGGGCAACATCTTCGTCTCGCTCAAGGACGAAGACAAGCAGAAGGCTGTCCCGCTCATCCGCCAACTTGTGAACCTCGGTTACGAACTGTACGCCACCCGCGGCACATCTACGATGCTCTACAACGAAGGCATCAAGACCCGCGCCGTGTTCCGCATTTCCCGTGGCCGCCCGAACCTGCTGGACCTCATCCACGACAAGGAAGTCCAGTGGATCGTGAACACCACCGAGAACGGCGCCGAAGCCATGGTGGACGAAATCCAGATGCGCTCCAAGGCAGTCGTCTCTGGCATCCCCATCACCACGACCATCGCCGCCCTCACCTCCACCGTCGAAGGCCTCATGGACAAACACGACTTCGGCCGCTTTGAAGTCTGTAGTTTGCAAGAGTACCATCGCCACGTGAAGAAGTAAACCACGCCCTTTAATACCAAAAGCGCAGACTCAATCGAGCCTGCGTTTTTTACTCTATATCTTGAAATGGGCTATTTCAAAATCATACGTTGCGTTTTCGCATTGCTGCATTTGACCATGTACACACCGCGGCTTAAGCCTGCGTTTGTCATGGCGTTGCGGAGTTCACCGATATGTCCGGCTTGGAATTCGCCGATGAACGCGCCGAGCGGGCTAAATACTTTATATGTACTTTGGAGGCTTTGGGGCGCAGCATGCGTCCCGAAGGCAATTGCATCGGTAGAGTCTGAAGGCGGTTCTACCTTTGGCTCCTGCCACAGAACGAATTCGACGGTTGTTGCACTGCGGACCGGAACGCTGAAACTGCACTTTGTATCATCGACTTTGACTTCGGTTCCTTCTTTGAGGTTGCTATTGTCGTCGGTGACGTAGGGTTTGAAACTTCCAATCTTTGTATTTCCGAAATCAAAGTCCGCCTTGAACTCCTCATTCTTGGAATTGAGAATGACGACTGCGATTTTCGTCTTGAGGGAGTCGCGGTAGGCGGTGACCTTTACATCTCTTTCGGGATTCTTGGTAGCGTCGATTCTCCAAGAGCCGGGTCGCGCGAAGCGGCTGAAGTTCCCCATGACCCAGAGTCGCTTGGTAGGCTCCACATTGTCGGGGTTGCCTTGTCCTTGCGGCCAGAGGGCTCCGTTGCCGCAACTGGCTTCGCTGCAGGAATAAATCCACCAGAAATGCCAGGCGTTCATGTTCGCAATAGTCAGGGCGTCATGGATTACGCCTGCAACGCGGAGAGCACTTCCCATGCCCACGTCTTCCTTGTTACTTCCAAGATCATAGACTTCGGTTTCCCAGAATTCCTTGCCGGCTTCGTGGATTTCGGGATAAGCCGCCGGGTCTCCGCCGTATTCGTGCGTTCCGAAGATGTCCGTGTATTTCAGGGCGGCGGGATTGTTGAAGAAGGCTTTTTTGTAATTGGGGAATCCGTACCAGTTAATAGCTTCGGTGCCAATGATTTTGATGCCCGTGGTATCGAGGGTGGGGCCAAGGTAGTCGCCGACCCAACGTGCCAATTCATCGGGTTCGTAGTGGTTGTCTCCGGTGCCGTCGGGCTCGTTTTGCGACGAAATTGCATATAGATTAACGCCAGCCTTCCGCATGTCTTGCGTAAACTTCAAGATGGTGTTGGCCCAGTCCTGAGCGTGATTGAAATCCAGGTGCTTCTTGTCACCGTCGTAATTTACAGTGTATTTGGATGTCCATGGGGCAGCCCAAACTTTGACGCCGTATTCACTCGCCTTTTTGGCAATACTTGTTTCGGAGGTGGAACCATCCGGAGCAATACGGATGCGGTGCAGCGTAAGCCCCGCGCCGCTAGTGGAATCCCAAAGGAATGCGGCATTCTTGTCGGTGATGGAACCCGCCCATGCCGATGCGGCCCCAAAGCCGCTGATGCGCTGGTATTCCTTGCCGATATCTACGTTAATCGTTGCCGCACTGGCGAGGGTGCCCAAAAACGCGACAAAACCTGCAAAATACTATAAAATAAGTTGAAAAATTCGCTTAATATAGGGCTTTATTCGAATTCGTTTTGATAAAATGACAACAGAATGATGTATTTATCCTGACACCCAGGACTGCTGCTGGCCGGGGTCCTTGTGGTCCCAGATGTCTTTTATTTCTACTTTCTTTAAGCGAACGATTGGCTTATCACCCAAGTCATTCCGTTAAAAAAGGATTCAATTTTATGAACGAAACGGAAAACCGCCAAAAGGTCATTGTCCGGACAAGTATTATCGGCATTGCAGCAAACATCGTGCTGTCGGCGTTCAAGGCATTCGTCGGCTTTGCAACCAACTCCATCGCCGTGACGCTCGATGCAGTGAACAACCTTTCTGACGCGCTGTCTTCGGTCATTACGATTGTGGGCGCGAAACTTTCGAATAAACTACCCGACAAAAAACATCCGCTCGGCTACGGGCGAATCGAATACCTGAGTGCAATGGTAGTTGCGGCAATCGTGCTCTACGCCGGCGGCACCTCGGCGGTGGAATCGGTCAAGAAAATCATCCACCCCGAACGTAAAGCGCCAGGGCGAACGCGTGAACTCGGGCGCACTCGTGGCATCGGGTGCAGACGCCCTGTTCGACGCCATTCTCTCCCTTTCGGTGCTGGCCTCAGCCATCGTCTTCATTCTCACGGGTATTTCTCTTGAAGCCTACGTAGGTCTCGTGATTTCTGCATTCATCATCAAGTCGGGTATAGGCATGCTGATCGAAACCCTGGACGACATTCTAGGCAAGCGCGCCGATGGCGACCTGGTCAAGAAAATCAAGGCGCTACTCACCGAAGAACCGCAAGTTCGCGGAGCGTACGATGTCATCCTAAACAATTACGGTCCGAACAAGTTTCTCGGTTCCGTACATCTAGAACTCCCCGACACCATGACGGTCGAAGAACTTGACGTGCTGACGCGCAGAGCGCAAGCACGCGTACTCAAGG
>CADBLC010000310.1 GCA_902795385.1 Fibrobacter succinogenes
GGGTTCGCGGCGGCATCTACGACCTGCGCGATACGGTCTTTTTCGCACGGTACAGGATGACTGCGGCAATAGTCTTGACGGCAAGCGGCGAGAGCGACAACAACCGCATTCATTACCTCGCTTACCCAGGCGAGCGCCCGATTTTTGATGGCGCGAACCTCCCCGTGGCCGCAGGTACGGACCATAGCGACGGCACTCCCGAGGGAGCGATGTATACCTCGCCGATTGTGATTTCGGCAAAGTACCTGCACCTGAAGGGATTCGAGGTGCGGAACACGCCCATGAAGCATAACTCGAATTCCGGCGTTTTCCTGTACGCGAGCAAGCACATTTTCTTGGAAAATATGGACAGCCACCACAATGCGGGTCCCGGATTCTTCGCGAACGACGGCGCGCCAGATGGCGGCGGACACATCTTCTTGAACTGCGACGCGCACGACAACTACGACCCATTGGGCTGGCAGGGCGACGGCGAAAATGCCGACGGCTTCGGCGCGCATTACCAGAAGCCGGGCGAGGGCGATACGACCAAGTTCATCGGGTGTCGTGCCTGGTGGAACAGTGACGACGGATTCGACTTCATCAACCAGGAATTTCCCGTGGTCCTGGAGAACTGCTACGCCATGGGGAACGGCTACAGCGACTACGGGCTTGGAAACCCGAAGAACGGCAACGGGCACGGCATCAAGATGGGCGAGAGCACCCTCGGCGGCGGGCGGCATACCATCAAGTTCTGCGCCGCCTGGAAAAACAAGGCGACGGGCTTTTACGCGAATTACACCGGCGTGGGCAGCAAGTGGCTCAACAACACGTCTTACATGAACAAGGACCGCGAATTTGCCATGGCATCAACGCTCTTTGATTCCGAAGGGAACCGCATTGCCGAGGTGGCGCCCCTCACCGGCGACAACGCGCACGTGCTCAAGAACAACATTGCCTTCCCGAACAAGAATTCTCAAGTCGGGGAGTGCTGGGAGTATATACCGAGCCAGAACATCGACCATTACGTGGAATGCCCCGCCGGCGAGAACAACACATGGAACCTGAAGCTCGACTTGACCGAAGACGATTTTGAAAGTCTCGACGACCCGAGCATGACCGTCACGGGCAAGGATCTTTCGACCATCGCGGGAATCTTGGGCCCGCGCAAAGCCGACGGCAGCCTGCCAGACGTGGGTTTCTTGAAACTCAAGAAAGGAAGCCGCGCCATCGACAAGGGCGAAGATTTGGGATTCCCGTTTGTGGGCGAAGCCCCCGACCTCGGCGCTTTCGAATACGGAATGAGCTCGTCACGTCATTCCGGGCTTGACCCGGAATCTAGTGGCTCTGTCGTCGGGTCGAGCAGCTCGTCACGTCATTCCGGGCTTGACCCGGAATCTAGTGGCTCTGTCGTCGGGCCGAGCAGTTCGTCACGTCATTCCGGGCTTGACCCGGAATCTAGCAGTTCCGCGGAAAGCGCTGCCTCCATCGCCATGCCCCGCAACGGGTATTTACCTGGGCTGCACGCCACCCGTGGCGCCGCACTTGTTTTCGACCTGCAGGGCCGTCATATCAGAACGATAAAAGCCCCCGGCACCTATATCATACACTATGGCAGTGAAATCCGGAAAGTGCAGGTGAGGTAGGGGCGTTTTTCCTGCCGCTATTCGTTCCCTACATCTCCTCAATCGCAAACGGTAGCATATACAGTGGCTTGAGTTGTAGTGTCCCGATGTGATCCACGTCTTTTTGTGAGAAAAGAATTCTGCGGTAAACTTTTCTGGAATATTTTTTGGCGAACTGGTCGATGGATTCGTGGTTTCGTGCCGCCGAGGACTTGATTTCGACAGGGACAACCTTGTGGCCGTGCGATAGCAGAAAATCAATCTCGTAGTAATGCGTGCTGTTTTCTTTTTGCCAGGTGTGGTAATACAGTTCCCTGTCGCTTGATGCTATAATCTGGGCCGCGACATTTTCGTACAGGTAGCCTAAATCGGCATCCAGCTTGTCGCTCAGAAGTTTCTTGTAAATCTCGTTGGTCTGTTTCGAGTTATCGAACATCAGCGAGATGAAAAGTCCCGTGTCGGCGGCGTAAAGCTTAAACTTGTCCAAATCCTTTGTCTGTGCGAGAGCCGAGGCTGGGTTGGCTACGTGGTAGCAGGCAAGCACCGTCTTGGAGTCCATCAGTTCAAAAAAGCGTTCCTCGTCTTTTGGCGTTTTCTGCTTGCCAGTCGCTTTAGTGATTGTGAAGATCTTTTTCTTCAGCGCGAGCTGGCTCGGGATTGCCTTGTAGATGTTGGACAGGCGGCCCGTCGGGTCCAGTTTTTTCAAGTCGTCAAAATACAGGTCGTT
>CADBLC010000311.1 GCA_902795385.1 Fibrobacter succinogenes
TTCAGCATCAAGGCGCTCACGACCGATACCGTACTCCCGACCCTCCATTATTCGCCCGAAGATTCCGAGGCGCTCAAGGAGAAGGCCGGCCGCATGGACTACGTGCAGAACGAGCCCAAGTCCAAGAAGCTTGAGTGCGTGATGAGCAACAACGTCGCCTTTGGCGGTACCAACGCGAGCATCGTCTTCAGCAAAAAGTCCGGCAAAGTCCAGAGCCAAACAGCCCAGGGCAAAAAAATTGCCGTCACCGGCCTTGGCATCGTGACCCCGCTGGGTAACGGCAAGGCACGCTACCTCGACGCGGTCAAGAATTCCGCAAAGCCGCAGGAACCCTCCGTCCATTCTACCATCACGAACGACGACTACAAGGAACTCGGCATCAAGATGGCCTTCTACCGCAAACTCGACAACCTGGGCCAGCTCCAGACGGTTTCGGGCGTTTGCTGCCTCAAGGATGCGAACTTTACCGTCACCGACGATAACGCGAAGCAGATAGGCATTATCGTGGGTACCAGCGAGGGCGGTCTCGGCTCCACTTACGATTTCGAGGAACTCATCGCCGAACACGGGAATGCGGGCGGCTCCGCCTTCAAGTTCCCGCACACGGTCTACAACGCCGCCGGCGGTTACCTCTCCATTTGCTCGGGCATCAAGGGCTACGGCATCACGATTACCTCGGGCCCGCTCTCCGGTCTTGACAGCATTGGCTTCTCGATGAACGTCATCCACGACGGCCAGCAAGAAGCGATGATGGCGACGGGCACAGACGAGAACATCCCGGTGATTACCGAATTCGCCCAGAAGCTCGGCGTGGCAGCCCCGAACGTGGTCGCCCCGTATTCCGGCTCCGAAGGATTCGTGGTGGGCGACGGAAGCGTCTCCATCATGCTCGAAGAAGAATCTTATGCGAAGGCTCGCGGTGCGAAGGTGTACTGCTACGCCCTCGGTTACGGCAACGGACGCAAGAACGTCAAGTTCGGCAAGCTCGAAGGTTCGGGCGAAGCTCTGGACTTGGCCATTGCCGATGCTCTCGCCGATGCGGGACTTACCGCCGGCGACATCGACGCCGTGTGCGGTTTCGCTAACGGCTGCAAGAAGATTGACGACATCGAGAAGGCCGCCCTGCAGCGCGTCTTTGGCGAAAAGCTTGCCACGATGCCGCTCTTTGAAGTCAAGGATCGTACCGGTGAAGGCCGTGCGGGGTCTGCCGCTCTCGCTGCCGCCGAGGCCGCCTTGCTCCTGAGTGGCGAAATTGCGAGCGACAACGCTTACTTTGTTGCAAATGACGGTTCCGTTTCCTCCAAGCCTGCGGATTCCGCTCAACTCAAGAAGGTGCTTGTTCTCTCCTTCGCGGCGGGCGGTTCTTACAGCGCCGTCGTGTTCGGCAAATAATCGCAACAACATCCGGTTCAATTTTTAAGGGGACGCTATAGGCGTCCCTTTATCCATCATATTTGCAATATGTCGAACGATTTGTACGGTTTGTGCGTCTTTGAACTTTTTCTTGAAAAAATTTTGTTAAATTTGTCTTGATAAATTGATTTTTTACCGCAAAAAAAGGATTTTTTATGAAAGTTGCTTTGGTTACGGGCGCGTCGAAGGGAATCGGCAAGGCATGTGCCCTGCGCTTGGCTCGCGACGGCTACACGGTCGTGGTAAACTACTCCAGTTCCGACGAGGCTGCCCAGCAGACTCTCGACCAGATCAAGGCCGAAGGCGGTGACGGCATGCTGTACAAGGCGAACGTGGCCGACCTGGCCCAGGTAAAGCTGATGGTCCGCGAAGTTTTCAAGGCTTACGGCCGTATCGACGTCCTCGTGAACAATGCGGGTATTGTCCGTGACGAATACCTCCTCATGATGAACCCCGACACGCTCGACAAGTGCTTCGACCTGAACGTGAAGGGCTATTTCTACTGCGCCCAGCAGGTCGCCGTGAAGATGTACAAGCAAAAATCCGGCGTCATCATCAACATGAGCTCCGTCTCTTCCAAGTTCGCGCTCGCCGGCCAGGCCGTCTACAGCGCTACCAAGGGTGCGGTGAACTCGCTCACCCAGACGCTCGCCAAGGAATTGGGTGGTTTCGGCATCCGCGTGAACGCGGTCGCTCCCGGCTTCATTGCCACCGAGATGATTGAGGCCATCCCCGAAGAGACCCGCAAGGGCTACCTCGAGAAGATCCCGCTCAAGCGTTTCGGTTCTGCCGACGAGGTGGCGAACATCGTCTCCGCGCTCGCTTCCGACCAGTTCGCCTACGTGACGGGCCAGGTGTTCGTGCTCGACGGAGGCCTCTC
>CADBLC010000312.1 GCA_902795385.1 Fibrobacter succinogenes
CGAAAAGAAGACGCTCAAGATTTTTGATCACGAGTACCCTGTAGCGGCAAAGCTTGAACCGGTTGGCAACAAGCTTGACCAGGCCATATTTGTCGATGTTACGACGTTGGCTAGTATTCGCGAGGCAGCCAAGGCGAAGGGTGTCGTTTTCTTGGATAATAGGGATCAGTATTCTAGCATTCTTGTCAAGTTGCGTGCGGATGCCGATTTCGATAGGCTTACGCGTGAAATTCATACGCGCTTTGACGGAGTGCAGATTCGCAATCGCAAGGATTTATTCTCTGGACTTGAAAAATCGGCGAATTTCTTGCAGATTATTGTGTGGGTGATTGTTGCTATATTCTTGATTATTGCAGCCTCGGCTATCGTGATTTCGTTTTCGCTTTCCACGCGGGAACGCAGGCGCGAATATGCACTGCTGCGGATTGTGGGCTTTACCCGCCAGCGTTTGAAGAACTTGGTACTGGGTGAATCGCTGCTGGTATCTGCCGTGGGAACGTACCTCGGTTTGCTTTTTGCTTTTTACGAGTGTAGCCTTCTTTACCTTCAAGATTTGGATAGGCGAACATGTGGGAATCCCTTTTATCGTGCCCTCGCCAATCGAAATTGCGGGCGTTTACGCGGTGGTGATTTTGCTTTTGCATTCCGTGGGCCCGATTGCCGTTTACGGCGTTGCCAATAAGGTGAGCAAAATGGATGCTTACGCAGCCTTGAGGGAGGTAGAACATTGATTTTAAATGTATCTAATCTGTTTAAAACCTACACGCGCCGCGGTGAAGAATTTAATGCCGTCGAAGATGTGGAATTCTTTGCGTGGTCCGGCGATTTTTCGGTGATTTTTGGTGAATCGGGTAGCGGAAAGAGCACGCTGTTGTCCCTGCTTTCTGGAATCAACCGCCCGACGCAAGGCTCCATCGTTTTTAACGGTGCCGATTTTGCGAATTTGACAGATGCTGAAATTTCTAAAGTTCGTAACGACAAAATCGGCTACATTCCTCAGGAATCCGTGTTCTTGCCGCATTTTACTGTACTCGAAAACATCTTGCTCCCGCGGGCATTGCGCGATGGCAAAAACATCGAGGTGAAAAATCTTACCGATTCCGTAGATGACGACATTGTCTCAAAGTTTGAAACGCTCGGCATTGCACACTTGGTAAACGAAATGCCGGCGGAACTTTCGGGCGGAGAACTCAAGCGGGCCTCCATCGTGCGCGCGTTGGTCAATAAGCCCGATATTGTGATTGCCGATGAACCTACGAGCAATCTCGATGAAAACAATGCGAAAATAGTCTTTGACCTGCTGGCAGAACTTGCGCACTCGGGAACATCGGTAATCGTGGCGACTCACGATGCTCGCGGCTTTAAGTATGGCGATCGAATTTACACCATGCATAAAGGCCGTCTTCTCCCGAATAGTGAATCCGATTTTGGCGGGTTATAAACCATTAGTTTGGTTTTATACTATTTTTGTAGGAAAAGGACTTCGAAAATGCATTACCTGATTGTTCCCGGTTTGAATAATTCTGGCCCGAGCCATTGGCAGACTTTTTGGGCGAAGAGCTTGCCCGACGCATCGCGTGTTTACCAGCGTTGCTGGGACAAACCGCAAAAAGAAGAATGGGTCGCCACGCTCGATGAAACCGTCAAGCAGCTGAAGGGCGATACTATTCTCGTCTCGCACAGCCTGGGCAGCGTGACCACGGTGTTTTGGCTCTTGCGCGCTCAGGAACGGCGCGAGCTTCCGGCAAACGTCAAGGGCGTGTTCTTGGTAGCGCCTGCCGATACCGACGTAGTGGAGTCCATCAGCAATTTTGCACCGATGCCCACGGGCAAGCTGCCGGTGCCTTCGTGTGTCGTGGGCAGCGAGAACGACCCGTACATGACATTCGCGCGTGCGGAATTCTTCGCGAAATCCTGGGGCGCCAGGCTGTTCAACGCGGGCGCCCTCGGCCACATCAATTCGGATTCCAACCTCGGCGAATGGGAACAGGGCCGCAAGTTCCTCGCGGAATTCGAACGCGGTCTGTAACAACTTATCTGCAATGCCGCATTAGGGCGGCAATGTAGGCTTTGGCGTAGCGCGATGGCGTTACGCCTTTTCGCATTACGTAACCGATGGTCATCTTGTCGTGAACGTCGAGGTGCCTCGCGATGATGTTTCGGCCGTTGAGTTTGTGGCTGATGACGCCCGAACAAATGGTGTAGCCATCCAAGCCGATAAGCAGGTTGAAAAGTGTTGCACGGTCGCGGACCTTGATATTGCGCGGACAATCAAAATCGATGGCGGTTAGCGGTTCTTCGGCAAAATAGAACGAGTTGAAGTCGCCCTGTTCGTAAGTCAGGTACGGGTACGGTTTCAAATCTTCCAATGTGATTTTTTCTTTTCGGGCCAGCGGGTTCCTGGACGACATGAATACGTGCAGGGGCGTTGCAAAGAGCGGCTCGAACACCAGATTGTTCTTTTGAATGAGTTTTTTGATGACTTTTTCGTTCTTGTCGCTCAAATAAAGTACGCCGATTTCGCTTTTTAGCTTGGCAATATCGTCGATAATTTCGTTTGTTTGGGTCTCCCGGAGCGTAAAATCGTAGCTCGGACCGCCGAATTTTCGGATGACGTCGACGAATGCGTTGACTGCAAAAGAGTAGTGCTGGCAGCTCACGGAGAAGATGGTGTTGCCGCCACGGAGAAGATGGTGTTGCCGCCCTTGCCGCCCTTGTAGCGGTCTTCCATGAGGGCTGCCTGTTCCAAGACTTGCCTTGCATAAGAGAGGAATTCATCGCCCTCGTTAGTGATCGTGACACCTTTGTTGGAGCGGTTAAAGATGGTAACGCCCATTTCTTCTTCGAGCTCGTGGATGGCGGCCGTAAGGCTCGGCTGCGATATGAACACACGCTTTGAGGCTTCGGTGATATTGCGCGTGTCGGCGATGGCGATGGCGTATTTAAGTTGTTGTAAAGTCATGAATCCTCCAACCATAGGAAAAATCTATGGTGAACGTATAAAAAATAGT
>CADBLC010000313.1 GCA_902795385.1 Fibrobacter succinogenes
CGACAATTCCGCAAAAGAAGGCGATGCTCAAAAAGCATCATGTGGCGCTCTGGGACGTGCTGGAAAGCTGCACCATCGTTGGCGCGAGCGATACGAGCATCGAGGATGCCGTGCCGAACAGGATTGGCGAGCTCGTGAAAAAGTCTAAGGTTTCCCGGATATTCTGTACCGGGGCGACGGCCCACAGGCTCTACCAGAAATACTGTGCCGCGGAAGTGGGGATGGATGCCGTGAAGCTCCCGTCCACGTCGCCCGCGAATTGCGCCGTCTCGATGGAAAGGCTCGTGGAGGCGTACAGGGTGATTTTGGAAACCCTGTAAATTTGTATTTTTGTGAAACACAAAAAAATTATAAAGGGTCTTTTATGAGCGTTTCGATGCAAGATGTGATGAAGCAGTCTGGCGTGGCTTTTGGCACGAGCGGTGCCCGCGGCCTGGTGACCGCGATGACGGACCGCGTTTGCTATGTATATGCGCGTTGCTTTATCAAGTACTGCGAAGCAAGCTACAAGTGCGAGCATACGATTGCGATTGCTGGCGACTTGCGCCCGAGTACCGAACGTATTCTGAAGGCGCTCGTGAAAGCGGGCGAGGACAGTGCGTGGAAGGTCGTTTACTGCGGCCGTATCCCGAGCCCGGCGATTGCGTGTACGGCATCGACAAGGCGCTCCCGACCATCATGGTCACGGGAAGCCACATTCCGGCCGACCGTAACGGCATCAAGTTCAACCATCCGCAGGGCGAGATTTCCAAGAAGGACGAACAGGGAATCGTTTCGCAGGTGGTGGATTTTGACGAAAGCATTTTTGATGCGCAGGGCATGCTGAAGAATGCCCCCGCGCTCCCGGCAGTGGAAGCGCAGGCCGAAGAAAACTACTGCAAGCGCTATCCGGAGTTCTTCGGTACTAAAGCTTTGCAGGGCCTTACCATCGGCGTGTACCAGCATTCCGCCGTGGGCCGCGACATCGTGGTGAAGGTCTTGGAAAGCCTGGGTGCGACGGTGAAGCCGTTTGCCCGCAGCGAGACGTTTATCCCGGTGGATACCGAAGCGATTCGCAAGGAAGACGAAGACCTTGCCCGCGACTTCGCGCACAAGGACTTTGTGGATGCGATTTTCAGCACGGACGGCGACAGCGACCGCCCGCTCTTGGCAGACGATGTAGGCATGTGGCTGCGTGGCGACGTGCTGGGCATCCTCGCTGCCCAGGCGCTTGGCGTCAAGCGCATTGCAACTCCGGTGAGTTGCAACACGTCGCTCGAGAAGTCTAAATCCTTCGAGAAGATTTGCCGCACGCGCATGCACGCGCATCGGCAGCCCCTACGTGATTGCCGGTATGGAAAGCCTTGTGGATGCAAACGACCCGAGTGCCTCTGTCGCCGGTTACGAGGCGAACGGCGGATTCCTGCTGCAGACGAACCTCACGCGAGCCTTCGAAGACGGTACGCGCACGCTTCCGGCACTGCCGACCCGCGACGCCTTGCTCCCGATGATTGCGGTGATGGTGAACGTCCGCGAACAGCGCATGTGCGTGGTGGACCTGCTCAAGAAACTCCCGAAGCGCTTTACGCTCAGCGACCGCCTCAAGGAATTCCCGACCGAAACCTCGAAGGCCAAGCTTGCCGAAATCCGCGAGCAGAAATTGGGCGAAAAGCTCTTTGGCGCGCTCACCGCGAAGCCGAGCCGATTCGCCAGGGAAAGATTGTCTCTATCGATGAGACGGACGGCTACCGCATGGAGTTTGATTCCGGCGATATCGTGCACTTGCGCCCGAGCGGCAACGCTCCGGAGTTCCGCTGCTACGTGGAAACCGAGGACAAGGTCCGTTCCGCCGAACTGCTGGAAGGCTGCCTTAAGATTATGGAAGGCTGGAGGAAATAATTTTTTGTATCTTATATTCCGTATGATCAAGAGACTTCTCGCTTTTGCCCTTGCTGCAGGATCCCTCGCTTTTGCCGGGGAGTACTGGAACGTGGATCCGGGTGGAACGACGATGAAGTTCCTCTCGATGCATGTTTCTCCGCGAACGGCCGCCATGTCTGGCGCCGGTGTCGCCGATGTTGCCCGTGCATCTGAAGTGTCCCGCAATCCGCTCGCCATGAGCACTGCGGAAATTCCGGAATTCGGCATCAACCAGATTATCATGGATGGTGCCGCCATGGACAAGTTCACATCGGCCTATTTCGCATTCCCGGTGGGTGAAAGTTTCGCCGCGGCCGGTACGGTCGATTTTCTCGGGTACGACGAAATAGAGGGCCGCGACGAGGAAGGTCTTGAGACGGGCGATTACGGCGCTTACGCCTGGAGCCTGCAGGCTGGATTCGGTAGCCGCAACAAGGTGTTCAACTGGGCGGGCAGTTTCCGCTTCGCCTCGCAGACGATTGACGATGCCACGGCGTTCGCCTTCTTGGGAAACATCGGTGGTTCCTTCCGCGTGAACCGCTACCTTGCCTTTGCCACGACGCTCACGAACGCGGGCTACGTGACGGAATACGAACACGAGGACGAGTATGCGCCTATGGCCTTGCAGGCGGGCATCGCGGGCCTTGTGCCGTTTGGCGCCAAGTGGGCTCTGCATCTTTCGGCCGACGCCTACCGCCGTGCCGATACCGACCCGCAGTGGCTCTTTGGTGGCGAGCTTTCTTACGCCGAGGCGTTGATGTTCCGCGCCGGTTATGCGGTGCGTACGCAGAACGGGACCGAGAACGGCATCAGTTGCGGTCTCGGTGTGCTCATTGGCATGATCGTGTTCGACTACGCCTACGAACCGCGCCCCGCGTTCGAGGGCGGCAATCACTATCTGGCGCTCGGACTTAGATTCTAGGGATTTCTCTAGGCCGTTTGCGACGCTTGCGGAGATTGCAGCGTCGCTTTTTTTATTTGCAGGTAGAGGTTGCTGCGACTTATGCCGAGGGCGCGGGCGGTTTGCATCTTGTTGCCGCCGAACTTGTGCAATATGTTCTCGATTACGGGCCATGCGGGGCTCTTGTTCGTTGGAATCTGCTGCGTGAACGCGATTTCGCGGCAGGCGCTTCCCGAGAATTCGTCTTGCAGGATTTCTTCGAGCGTTATGCCGTGCGGGCGCAGCAGGGCGTAGCGCTGCAAGACATTTTTCAGCTGGCGGATGTTGCCGGGCCAGCGGCACAGGCGAAGGTGCAGGAGTTCTACGTCGCTCAGGCGGTAATCGTCGTAGGGCGGCAACAGGTTCTCGGCGTGCGATTCTATATCCCAGATTTCATTCGCGATGATGTCGAAGTCTTCGCGGTCGCGCAGGGGCGGGAGCTGTATGGGGAAGGTGCTCAGCCTGAAAAAGAGGTCTTCGCGGAAGCGCCCCGCCGAGACTTCGGCCTTGAGATTCTTGTTGGTGGCGCAGACGAGGCGGAAGTCTACGGGGATGGCGGTCGTGGAACCGAGGGGCATCACGGAACGTTCTTGCAGAATGCGCAACAGCTTGCTTTGCATGTCGAACGACATCTCGCCAATTTCGTCGAGAAAGAGCGTGCCGCCGTGGGCCGACCGCACGACCCCGGGCTGGTCGGCGGTGGCGCCTGTGAAGGCGCCCTTCTTGGCGCCCTCCAGAGTACTCTCGGCCAGGTTCTTGGCGATGGCACCGCAGTTGAGCGCCACGAACGGCCCACGGCAGCGGTCGCCTTCGCGGTGCAAAAAACGCGCGGCCACCTCCTTGCCGGTGCCGGATTCGCCCTGCAGCAGGACGGTTATGGATGACTTGGATGCGATTTTAAGCAGTTCCTTGAACGGTTTCATGGGACCTCCACTCCATAAAACGGATTTTTGGTCCCGTTCGTTCCGAATCTGCTTTTTTTACGCGAACGCTCTTTTTTTTTACAAAGAATCGAGGCTTTCCACGAATCCGTCTATAAATGCGTCTTTGAAAAAGACAAAAAAAATTCTATATATGGTGCCGCGCGGCGGTAAAATGCCGTCGCAGACATAGACACAAAAACCAAGTGGCTGGCCAGATGGGTAGGCTTGGGCACGACGACCGTGAGGAAAGCGGTTGCGCTCGAAGCCGAGAGGTTTGGTGGCCCGAAAGGAAAAAATGAGTCAAAGAATCGTATGCAAGTTCGGCGGCAGTTCTGTCGCCGATGCCGGCCAGTTCAAGAAGATCAAGGCCATCGTTGAATCCGACAAGAACCGCAAGGTCATCGTCGTTTCCGCCCCCGGCAAGCGCAAT
>CADBLC010000314.1 GCA_902795385.1 Fibrobacter succinogenes
CCGAGCCCGTCCAGGGCCTCCACCTTGAAGTGGGAGAACAGCACGTCCTTCGCCTGTTCCACCGCAAACAAAAACGCGGGCAGTTCCGTCACCAGCACGTTCTCGGAACGTACCAAATCCATAATCGACGAGGGAATCTCGCAACCCTCGGGAACGATAATCTCCTTCGGCATGCGACGGCTGAATTCGCACTCGAACGACTGAACGCTACTGCGGCATGCAGCCAAGTAGCCCGTCGTCACATCGGCCACGGCGAACGCGGCATCCTTGCCCGAAGGCACGTACGCGAACAGGTAATTCGCCTCTTTCGCATTGAGGTTCGTCTCGTCCATCGCGGTACCGGCGCTGATAATCTCGACGATATCGCGTTTGACGATTCCCTTCGCGAGCTTCGGGTCTTCCACCTGCTCGCAAATGGCGATGCGGTAACCGGCGGCCACCATCTTGGGCACGTAGCGGTCGGCGGCATGGTGCGGGAAGCCGCACAAGGGAGTCGCCCCCGAAGCACCATTGTTGCGGCTCGTGAGCGTGAGTCCCAGAATCTTGGAAGCTATGACGGCGTCGTCCTCGAAAAGCTCGAAGAAGTCGCCCATGCGGAAAAAGAGAATGCAGCCCGGGTTCTGTTTCTTGATTTCGTAATACTGCTGCATCAACGGGGTCGCAGCCATTACGCATCCCCCATCGACAGTTCAATCTGACCAGGATTCTCCTCGGGCGGTTTGGGCTCCTCGGGAGAATTGTCCGGCTTCGGGTACTGCGGCACCAGGGCGCCGGCCTCGAGCAGTTCGCTGAACTCGCGCAGGCGCGGCAGGTCTTCCGGAATGCGGTTGATGCCGAAATACTTCATGAATTCCTGCGTCGTCACGTAGGTGTACGGGTTACCGACCGTATCGGAACGCGCACCGAGCGCGATGAATCCCTTGTCGAGCAGGTTACGGATAGGGCCATCCACGGAGGACACGCCACGCACCTGTTCAATGGCAGCCTTAGTGATGGGCTGCTGGTAAGCAATCACGGCAAGCGTTTCGAGAGCGGCCTGCGAAAGGCGGCACCCACGGGTAGTACTTGGCGCGAGTCCTGAATCGGTAACCGCCGGCCTGTTCCACAATCTCGAACGGGGCGTTAATCTTGTTCAGCGAATCATTCGCGGCAATCAGGGCGTCCGACACGGAACGCACGTCCAAGAAGTCGCCGAGAATCTCGCGCAGCTTTTTCAAAGTCACAATGTCGGGCGAAGCAAAAACGAGCGCCTGGATAATGCGGGCCAGGTCCTCCCGGCTTTCCACTTTCGGGAGTTCCGCCGATTCCTCGGCAGCTTCGTCCATATTCTGTACATCTTCACTCATGTAATTCAAGATAAAAAAAAACAGGACTTTTAACGAATTAGAACTGGAAATACAGGAACGGGTTGTAGCTCTGGGTAAACAGCGCAAGCGTCGCGAGCACAAAGAGCCCAAGCGCGACAACGGCCTTCCAGGACTTCACCTCGTTGCACCAGTCGAAGCTGCGGAACTTCCAGAACGAGAGCAGGGCCGCCACGGCCATGAACACCACGCACGTAGGCGTGAAGATTTCGGCCGTAAGGATGGCATCGGCGCCGCTCACCGGCATAAGCCCGAGCATAGCCTTCCACATGCGCCACGCCTCACCGATGTTATCGGCACGGAACAGCACCCAGCCAAACAGCACAATCACCTGCGTAATGATTATCTGCACCACGCGGGGCGCCTTGTAGTAGAGCGCGTTCTTGTTGTTCGCACGTTCCACAATCATAAAGAAGGCATGGAAAAGGCCCCAGCAGACGAACGTCCAGTTCGCGCCGTGCCACACGCCGCTCAGGAACATGACCATGAACAAATTAAAATACAGACGCTTCTTGCCCACGCGGTTTCCACCGAGGGCAATGTAGAGGTAATCGCGGAACCAGCTCGTGAGTGAAATATGCCAGCGCTTCCAGAATTCGGTGATGCTCCCCGAGCGGTACGGGCCGTTGAAGTTGCGCGGGAAATGGAACCCGAGCATCAGTCCGAGGCCAATCGCCATGTTGCTATATGCCGAGAAGTCGAAATAAATCTGGAACATGTAGGCAAGGCTACCCCACCATGTATTGAGTACGCCCGGAGCGTCCGCCGCAAAAACGCGGTCGGCGATGATGCCCACCTGGTTCGCGAGAAAAATCTTTTCGGCAAAGCCGAAACTGAAGAACATGATGCCACGCACGAAGTTCTCGAGCGTATGCGTGCGTGTCGCAAGTTCTTCTGCGACCGTATTGTAACGCACAATCGGGCCCGCCACGAGCTGCGGGAACAGCGCCACATAGCAGGCAAACGTCACGAAGTCCTTGACCGGAGGGGCCGTACCGCGCCACACGTCAATTGCGTAGCTCATGGACTGGAACGTATAGAACGAGATGCCCACCGGCAACAGCACCGTCATCACGGAGAACGGCTCACAGCCGAGCTTGGCCACCACGTCGTTGATGACACCCATGCCAAACATGTAGTACTTGAAGAACCCGAGCGCACCGAGGTTCACGACAATCGCCGCAAGGAGCGCCAAGTTACGCTGCCGCTTGCTCGCCCCCGGAGCCGAGATGAACCGACCGCTCACGTACACCACGAGCGTCGAGCCGAACATCAGGAACACGAGCCACGGTTCAAGCCAGCCGTAAAAGATGTAGCTAAAAATCGTGATGAAAAAATTCAAGCCGGAATGCTTGACACCGGCGCGGAACAGCACAAAGTAGCCGACCAGGAACGTCGGCAAAAAGTAGAACAGGAAAATCTGGGAAGAGAAAACCATATTAGACGAGAGACGAGAGACGAGAGACGAGAGTAAGTGGCATAATTACAAAATAAAACAATTAGTGGTTTGACGACGACAGAACAACGAGATACAAAATTTCTTTTAAGCCTGCGCGAAGCGCCATTAATACTCTTTCGTCTTTCGTCTGTAGGGCGAAGCCCGTTCTCTCGTCTAAGGAATCACTCGTTTACCTCTATGGCCAGATAGCGCGGGGATTCGTCATCAAAGTATTCGTCCTCGACAGCGCCGTCCCAGTTGCCTTCGAGCGGCACGATCTTGAGCGTGTGCTTGGCCTTCGCCTTGAACTCGCCCACGTTGCCCTTGCTCTTGTCGGCCATCTTGTCCTTGACCTTGCCGCGCGCGATAAGCGGGTTGTACACGCCCACCAGCACTTCCTTGGCATCGAGCTTGCCGGAGACCACCTTCAACACCTTGTACTTGAACACGTACACGTAGCTGTAGAGGTCGTTGCTCGGCATCTTGCCCGGGATTTCGGTAAGGCGGCCTTCAAACGTGACAGGGTCTGCCGCCAGCGCGAACGCGGCCGCAGCGAGAATAGCAATAAAGAATTTCTTGAACATGGAATGAAATATACAAAAAGCGCGATTTGTGCAGTCCGCAACAACAAACAAAGAACCCCGCTCTTTCGAACGGGGTTCTAAGCTGCTTCACTTGGACTCGAACCAAGGACAACGCGATTAACAGTCGCGGGCTCTACCAACTGACATCGTCTGTTAGACGCCCCCAAATATAGATATTACGGCTCCGTTGTCAAGGGGAATTTTCGGAAAAAAGAATATTTTTTTCGTTTTTTTGGCTTTAAACGCCTTTTTTTCATATAAGCGGCTAAACAGCGCGGCTCTTCATCAGCGCAATTTCAGCAGCATAACCCGGCAATTCATTCGGAGTTTCCAAATAGAACGGCAGGTCGCGGAGCACCGGATGGTTCACCACGCGCACCAGCGCCTCGAGCCCTATAAACCCTGCACCGATGACCTCGTGGCGGTCCTTGTGGCTCGCCAGCGGATTCTTGCTGTCATTCAGGTGGATGGCACGGAGCCTAGAAAGCCCGATAACCTTGTCGAAC
>CADBLC010000315.1 GCA_902795385.1 Fibrobacter succinogenes
ATCTTCGCTGTAGCCCACAAGATCCATCTTGTTCACGGCAAAGACAAAGTGGCGAATACCCATCAGCCTGCAAATGCGGGCGTGTCTACGCGTCTGTACGAGAACGCCTTGCGATGCATCTACGAGAATCACTGCGAGGTCGGCAAAAGATGCGCCCACGGCCATGTTGCGCGTGTATTCCTCATGCCCCGGGGTGTCTGCCACAATAAAGCTGCGTCGATCCGTCGTGAAATAGCGATACGCCACATCGATGGTAATGCCCTGTTCGCGTTCGGCCATCAAGCCGTCGAGCAAAAGGGAATAGTCAATTTTTCCGCTGCGGCTACCCACCTTACTGTCGAGTTCCAGAGCCTTTTCCTGGTCAGCGTAAAGCAACTTGGAATCGTAAAGGATATGCCCGATGAGCGTTGACTTTCCATCGTCCACACTGCCGCATGTAATAAACTTCAACAAGCCTTTCATTAGAAATAACCCTCCCTCTTGCGGCGTTCCATGCTGCCCGCGGCTTCGTTGTCAATCACACGGGAAGTGCGTTCCGAAGATACCGCGCTCAAGGTTTCTTCAATGATTTCGTCAAGCGTGGTGGCTGTCGATTCAATGCCGCCCGTGAGCGGGTAGCAGCCCAGCGTGCGGAAACGCACCGACTTAATCTCGGGCGTTTCGCCTTCTCGCAGCGGGAAGCGGTCGTCGTCCACCATGATGATGTTGCCATCGCGCACCACGACCGGGCGCGGGGCCGCAAAGTACAGCGGAACAATATCAATCTTTTCGCGCTTGATGTACTGCCAGATGTCCTTTTCGGTCCAGTTCGAAATCGGGAAAACGCGGGTGCTCTCGCCCTTGTTGATTTTTGTGTTGTAAAGTTTCCACATTTCGGGGCGCTGGTTTTTCGGGTCCCAGGCGTGCGCGGAATTGCGGAACGAAAAGATTCTCTCCTTCGCGCGAGACTTTTCTTCGTCGCGCCTGCCGCCACCAAATGCCGCAGTGAATCCGTACTTGTTCAAAGCCTGTTTCAAGGCCTGCGTCTTCATGATGTCGGTATAAGCAGAGCCGTGGTCAAACGGGTTGATTCCGCGACTGACGCCATCCTGGTTGATGTACTCGATCATCTCAATGCCGAGCTTTTGCGCCGTGCGGTCGCGAAACTCAATCATCTCGCGGAACTTCCACGTGGTGTTCACGTGCAAGAACGGGAAAGGCGGCTTTTCGGGGTAGAAGGCCTTCATGGCCAAATGCAACATGACGGAACTGTCCTTGCCGATAGAATAGAGCATCACCGGCTTCTCGCATTCTGCAGCGACTTCGCGGATGATGTAGATGGCTTCGGCTTCCAGCTCGTCGAGGTGTGAAAATTCGCTCAAATTAAATCTCCATTAAGATTCCGGGCCAAGCCCGGAATGACGATTGTTGTGAATTCTTTTAATACTTATTTGATTCCTTGGGGTCGATATCGATCGTCTTGACGTTGCCGTCGTTCAGTTCAAAAAACCACCGCACGATATCGTTCTTTTCGCCCTTAACTTTTTCGGTATGCACCTTGCAGCCCTTGCCACCAATGTCTTCACCGAGGAAGAATCGGATGGCATGAACTGGACATTCCTTGATGCACGAGGTGCAACCCCAGCAGTCCTTGGGGTATTTGATAAACGCCTTTTTACTTTCGTTTATCTTAATTAACGTGCCGGGGCAAACGTCGTGGCAGCGCCCGCAACCGATGCACTTGCCTTGATCAATGATGATGCTCATAGTTCCTTTGCCCTTCTGCGGTGAGTTCGCGCAAGATGATTTTAATTTGTCCGTTTTCGAGACGGGAATTCACATACTTGCGGAAACGTTCGTTGTCTTTTTCGGGATAGTCGGTGTTTTCGGCGAAGCTGTGCCAACGCGTTTCGTGGCGGGCAGCCAGGTGCGCAATCACGCTCTTGCAGACCGTCAAGCGTTCCTTGAGTTCGTAGATGTACATGACCTCTTGCAAGTCGTCTGCATGCAGGTCGCCCACACGGGCCTCGATTTTCTCGATTTCCCTGCGGGCAATTGCTAGCTGATTTTCGCTATAACGATAGCCCGTCTTGATGCCGCCTGCATAAGTGTCCATAGCCACTTGCATTGCTTCTTCAAGACTTTCAGCGGTGTCCGCGCCGTTCTTGTTATTGAGGAACTTCTCGATTTCTGCGATGTGGTTTTCAATCTCGCCCTCCTTAATGGTTGCTTCGGCATGCTCAGCAACCTTAAATTG
>CADBLC010000316.1 GCA_902795385.1 Fibrobacter succinogenes
CCGATCTTGTTGGCTTCGAGCCATTCGATGACCTTCGCGATGCCCTGCTTCTTGTTGAGGCCGTTCAGGCAAAGCGTGTCGTTCTGGCTGTTGATGTAGGTGCCGTCGGCAGCCCAGCAAGCGTCCCCTGCGAGAACCTTCGGGCGAACGTCTTCGGGGCAGCTTGCATCGGGTTCCATGATGCAGATGACGGGCAGGTTAAACTTTTTCGCGAAATCGAAGTCGCGGGTATCGTGGGCGGGCACGGCCATGATGGCGCCGGTGCCGTAACCGGTCAAAACGTAGTCGGCGACCCACACCGGAATCTTGGTGCCGGTGAGCGGGTTCACGGCGTAGCTACCGGTGAACACGCCGGTCTTTTCCTTGGCGAGTTCGGTACGGTCGAGGTCGCTCTTCAAGGCGGCGGCGTGCACGTATTCTTCCACGGCGGCCTTCTGTTCGGCGGTCGTGAGTTCCGGCACCATCGCGTGTTCCGGAGCAACGACCATGTAGGTGGCACCGAACAGCGTATCGCAACGGGTCGTATAGACGCGGAGCTTCTTTTCGGTCGGCTTGCCGTTAGCGTCGGCAATCGGGAAGTCCACTTCGGCACCGTAGCTCTTGCCAATCCAGTTCTTCTGCATGTCCTTCACGCCCTGCGGCCAGTCGAGCTTGTCGAGGCCCTTCAGCAGGCGGTCGCCATACAGCGGGATGCGCATGAGCCACTGCTTGAGGTTACGGCGTTCCACTTCCTTGGTGCCGCACTTTTCGTGAGAACCGTCGTTCAAAACTTCTTCGTTTGCACAAACGATCTTGCAGTGCTTGCACCACCACACCTGAGCGTCGGCGTAGTAAGCGAGGCGCTTGGAATCCTTGTACTTGCGGACTTCGGCAGCACCCTTGGCTTCGACATCGGCAGGAATCGGGAGTTCTTCGATGGGGCGGCCCTTCTGCTGGTCTTCATCGAACCAGGTGCCGTAAAGGCGCTTGAAAATCCACTGCGTCCACTTGTAATACTTCGGGTCGGTGGTGTTGACTTCCTTGTTCCAGTCGTAGCTGAGGCCAAGGCGCTTGATCTGGCGGCGAAAATTGTCGCAGTTCTTCTTGGTCGTGATGGCCGGGTGCGTACCGGTCTGGATGGCGTACTGTTCAGCGGGGAGGCCGAAAGCGTCCCAACCCATGGGGTGGAGCACGTTGAAACCGCGGCTGCGCTTGTAGCGGCAAATGATGTCGGTGGCGGTGTAACCTTCCGGGTGGCCCACATGGAGGCCTGCGCCGCTCGGGTACGGGAACATGTCCAGGCAGTAATACTTGGGCTTGGACTTATCGGTGCCCGTCTTGAAAGTCTGATGTTCTTCCCAGTAGGCCTGCCACTTGGTTTCGATCTCTTGCGGATTGTACTTTGCCATTGCTTTATACCTCAGTATGGTTCTGCCAGACGAGAGACGAGAGACGAGAGACGAGAGATGTCGTCGATTCCGCCAAACAGCCTTGCCGCTTGCAGGACTTCATTAAATTTTCGGGGTAAAAGATAGAAACTAAAAAAGCCCCGCATTGCGGGGCCGGCTACAAAAGATCTGCCATTTACGGCATAGCCGTTCTATTTCTGTTCTTCAGCCAAAGTCCACGTGCCATCCTTGCACACATAGTGCTTCATGTCGTCGCACACCTCGTCGGTCGGGCAATAAAGCGTTTCATCACCGTCTTCGAAATCCGAGCAGTCCGGGAAATCGTTTTGGGGTTGTTCGCTCGGGAGTTCCTTCCAGGCGCCGTCGCCTTCGTAGACAAACACGCGTTCCTTCGGGTATTGATAGAAAGAGCCCTTATGTTCAATCTTTCTGCAGGTGTCGCCCTTGGCCACCCCTTCCATATCGCAGGTAACCCACTGGCCCCTTTCTGCCCAGGAACCGGACTCGCACCTATAATACATCATCTCGCCATACTTCGGATCGTTATTGGACCAGGAAGAATCGAGAAGCCCCTCGTTTTCGGCTGTGCATTCTTTTTCTGGCTCCGTAGGGCAATCGGCATCGTTCCAGGTTCCTTTGCCGGCATACTTGTAACAATTATAGGTGCCAGCATTGCCCATTATTCCGGGAGAACCAGTTTGCACACGACAAAGTTCCCCTTCGGTCACCCCTGCCGTATCACATTCTACCCACGCAGGTCTTTCAACCCACTTTCCTTGTTCACACCTGTAGAAGTCGTATCCTTGCCCGTATCTTGGAGTGCCAAA
>CADBLC010000317.1 GCA_902795385.1 Fibrobacter succinogenes
CGGAAGCTCAATCGTTCCGTCCACGATTCGCTTGAGCGGGAACGTGTAACGCACCAACACCCAGGCAAGAATCACGCCCATCACTGCATTGATAAGCGATGCGATAAAAGCCGTCAAGAAACTCACTTTAAAACTGGACAGCACGCGCGGACGCGTGATGACATCGATAATCTCGCTCGCGTTCATCTGGGCCGAAAACACGACCAGCGAAGCAAGCGGAATCAACACCACCACGCTCAAAATCGCCAGGGTCACCCCTGTTGTAAGGCCGAAGCCCGGTATGACAACACTCTTTCTTTTCATAAGCGTCGCCAAATATAGAACGCGTTTTTTAGGGCGTCCAATACTTAATATTTATGCTGAATTATTGGTTTTTTCTATAACAAAAGGGGGTGCAACTGAAATTTGAAATATTTATATTACCACTGAAAATTTGGAGGCATTAGATGAGCTTGACACTTGAACGCGCAAAAGAAATCAACAAGGGCCACGTAACCGAAGAATCGCTGGTCATCCATTCCCTCAACGTATGCTATGCCATGGGTGCAATGGCCAAACACTTCGGCGAGGACGTTGAACACTGGCAGGCCGTGGGCTACCTGCACGATTACGACTACCAGGAATTCCCCGAAGAACACCTGCAGCACACCGAAAAGGAACTGCTCGCACAAGGCGTCTCCGAAGAAGACGTGCGTGCCATTTTGGCGCACGGTTTTGAAATTGTGAACCAAGTGGAACCCAGGACAAACATGGAAAAGAGCCTGTTCACCGTCGACGAACTCACCGGAATCATCCAGGCTTGCGCGAGAATGCGCCCCAACGGAATCTTGGACCTCGAAGTGAAAAGCTTCGTGAAGAAGTTCAAGGACAAGAAATTCGCCGCCAAGTGCAACCGCGACTACATTTTGAAAGGCTGCGCCCTACTCGGCATGGACGTGAAAGACGTCGCCGCCATCTGCATCGAGGGCATGCGCGAACACGCCGCAGAAATTGGGCTGGCAGGGAACGCCGGGGCTCAATAAAGGAATAAAACTTAAAAGATCAAAAAATCCCCGCTCCGAAGAGCGAGGATTTTTGCTATGACAATTTGGCTCTAGATTCTATCGCCTCTTCGAGGCTCCAGAATGACAACCTGGCTTACTTCTTTTCGTAAATCTGGTCGAAGATGCCGCCATTGGAGAAGTGCGTCTTTTGCGCCTTGTCCCAGCCACCGAAGCGTTCGATGCTGAACAAGTTCACGTTCGGGTCGAATTCCTTGTACTGGGCGAGAATCTCCTTGTTGGAGGGGCGGTAATGATTCTTCGCGGCAATGTGCTGGCCCTCGTCGCTGTAGAGGTAGCTCAGGTATTCGGTAGCGAGTTCGCGGGTACCGCGCTTGTCAACAACCTTGTCCACGATGGCAACGGAGGGTTCAGCCAGGATGCTGATGCTCGGGATTACGATTTCGTAATCGTTCGGATAATCCTTGAGCGCGAGGAACGCTTCGTTTTCCCAGGAGAGCAGCACGTCGCCCTGGCCGTTTTCGATGAAGGTCGTGGTGGAGCCGCGAGCGCCCGAGGCAAGCACGAGAACGTTGGCATAAAGTTTCTTCACGAAATCCTTGGCCTTTTCCTGGTCGCCGTTATACTGGTTCTCGGCCCAAGCCCAGGCGGCGAGGTAGTTCCAGCGTGCGCCACCGGAAGTTTTCGGGTTCGGCGTGATGATGCCGATGCCCGGCTTCACGAGATCGCCCCAATCCTTGAGTCCCTTCGGGTTGCCCTTGCGGACCAGGAACACGATGGTGGATGTGTACGGGGAACTGTTCAGCGGGAATTCCTTGACCCAGCCGTCTTCGATGAGGCCCGCGTCGCGCACGGCATTCACGTCGAATTCGAGGGCGAGCGTCACCACGTCGGCTTCAAGACCGTTGGCCACTTCCAAGGCCTGCTTGCCGGAACCGCCGTGAGACTGCGTGATTTCCACCTCGCCACCGGTCTTTTCTTTCCAGTGCTTCTTGAAGACTTCGTTGTAGTTGGCATAGAGTTCGCGGGTCGGGTCGTAAGACACGTTGGTGAGCGTCTGCTTTTCGACCTTCTTGGCAGAAGTTTCGCCCTTCTGCTCGTCAGAAGAAGAACATGCGCTAAAACCGATAGTTCCCGCAATCAGGAGACTTGCCGCAATGGCGGACTTGACAAAATTCTGATTCATTCTTATACCTCGCTTGTTTATTGTT
>CADBLC010000318.1 GCA_902795385.1 Fibrobacter succinogenes
AACTCGGGTGTCATCCGCCGTATCGGTGGCGTGTACGATTCCAAGAAGTTGGGCTTTATTTCGCGACTCTGTGCGGGCAAGGTTTCCGACATAGACAAGTTCGCCGCCACGGTCAACGAAATCCCGGCCATCACGCACAATTATGTCCGTTCCCACGAATATAACGTCTGGTTCACAGTCATCGCCGAGTCCGAAATCGAAATCCGCAAGATTGTAGACGGGCTTTGTGCTAGCACGGACCTTCACGACGTGCATGTCCTCTCCGCAACAAAGAAATTCAAGATAAACACGGTAATGGGGAAGGTGTTAGACGAGAGACGAGTCATCCTGAGCGACCCCTGCAAGGGGGAGTCGAAGGATCCAGTTCCGAGATCTACACAAACCTGCGTCTTGTCCCTTTCCGACCGCGCCCGCATCAGCATCGCCTGTACCGACATCCCGCATACGCTCACTCCCTTCAAGGACTGGGGCGTATCTACCGAAGAACTCCGCGACGACCTCGCCCAAAAAAGAATGCGCCGCTTTGGGGCAATCCTCCGGCACCAGGAGGCGGGCTTTGCTTACAATGCGATGGTCTGCTTTGGTTTAGACGAGAGGGGAGACTGCGCAAGCGGGGATCTCCTCGCTAAAAATCCTCACGTGTCCCATTGCTACGAGCGCCCTGCCTTCGAAGGCTTCCCGTACACGCTCTACGCGATGATGCATGCGCAGTCCGCCGAGGAACTTGAAAAGTACATCGAGGAAGCCGCGCTTTCCATCGGCAATCCCGATTACGCTGTACTCAATTCCGTGCGTGAACTCAAGAAGACGAGTTTCCGCTTTTTCGCCTGAGAGAGTCTAGGGTAAAGCTTCCAGATAGATTCCCACGCGGTGTCCCGTCTCGAATCCGAACAAGGTGCCCTTGTGGATTTCGTAGTTCAGCCCGATGCCGAAGGGGAGCCCCAGAATGTTGAAATGCCGCGAGGCGTCAAAGGCGATTTTCATGCCGCGGTAGGCGTCCTTCATTTTGCTGTAGGGCTTTGCGAGATTCCTGTTTTCGGATTCCTCGAATCGCGCCTGGTACAGGAACGTTTCCGAGATTTTCCATCCCGAACGGCGTTCTTCGTTCCAGCCGAGTGTCCATATGAACGAGGCCTTGAAGCCAATCTCGTCGCCCGGCTTGTAATGGTTATCCTCGATGAACGAGTTGTACCGCAATGATGTTCCAACAGTCAGGTCGCGCGAAAAATGCAAAAGGGCGAACGGCTCCATGTTCATGCGGTGGAACCTGTTCTGCTGCGACCCTTCGCCAGGTGGTACGCGCCAGTTGAAATTCAACCCGAAGTTTGGCAAGAAAAAGAACTTTGCGCCAACGTAGGTCTCGTTGAAACCGTTTACGTGCAGGTTGCAGTAGTTGTGGATGTATCCTTCGGTAGAGTACTCGTAGCTGTAGCTCATGAACCTGAACGATGCATCGGCATAGACGCTGAATGCTTTGAAGGGGGAGTATTCCGCCGAAACCGCCATGTCGGTGCTATACACATCGTCGTCGAGCTCCTCGAAGCCGGCTACCGCAAAGCGCGTGGCCGGGGCTTCCACCGGGCGTACGATTTCGGCCGCCCATACGGTGATGGGACTCAGGGCAATCAGTATCCAGGAAACTCTTGACATGACATTTCAAATATATGAAAATCCTGGCGCATTTTATTTCATTTTTATTATATTCAGATTGACGTATATGCGAATTTGTTCGGTAATCCTTCTCGTTTCCCTAATGACGGCGCTCTTGCTGGGCGGTTGTTTCTGGGCGACTCCCGAAGATAATCCGGACTACCTGATGATGGATGATACACGGTATCCGTATGCAGGGCTCCCGCGCGTTGTTATCGAGACGGAAAATTTCAGGGAACTGCGCGACCGCGAAACCGAATTCCCGGCCTATTTCCAGATATACGGTGATACGGTGCCCGAGACGGAAGTTCTCGAGCTTACAGTGCATGGGCGTGGCAATTCCAGCTTCAAGATGCCCAAGTACGGCATGAAACTTGAATTTAAGGACAAAGTAAGCCTGTTCGGCATGCCCAAGAATCGTGATTGGGCGCTCATCGCCAATTTCGGCGACAAGACGCACTTGCGCAACTACATGATGACGCGGATTTCGGAATGGCTTGGTGCAAAATACACTCCCCGCATGCAATTCGTGGAGCTGTACCTGAACCGCAAGTACATGGG
>CADBLC010000319.1 GCA_902795385.1 Fibrobacter succinogenes
CAGCAACGTAGGGTTCTGGGAGCAGGTCAAGCGCAAGAAGATTCCCGACGCCACCTTCATCAAGCACGACAGCACGAAAGGCATTTCAAAGCTCATCGAACAGTCTTCGCTGTTGACATTCGTTTCGGACCAGAAGTTCGATTACGAAATTCCCAAGGACCGCAAGATTGTACCGCTTGCCGACCGCGAAATGAACGTGGAATTTTTCAAGGTTAAGTTAATGAAATAGCGCGCGGGCGCTGCATTGTCACGACTTACTTCCTGATGAACTTTTCGTCGGTCTTGGGCATGGTGTTGTCGGGCGTGTAGCGTTCGACAGTCATTTTCAAGTCGTACTTGTCGCGGAGTTTCGCAATCGTCTTCATCATGGGTGAAGCGTGGTGCACGTCGATGGCGGCCTGGCTTTCCCACGCGTCAATCAGCAAGATGGTCTCGGGATCGTCCAGCGACTGGAAATATTCGTAGCGGATGTTGCCCTTCTCGGCACGGATTTTCGCCACCGTCCCGCTAGAAACCATCTCTTCGGCGAACTTCTTTGCCGCCCCGTTCTTACCCGTATAGCGCAGGTTTACCGTAATGTTGCTCATGGCACTCTCCGCAAACACGCTCGCAGCGAGCGCAAGGATTGAAAATAGTGTTAAAAACTTGAGTTTCATTTTGCCACTCCGAAATGTTTTCGCATATAATATAAATAATTTCAGAGCATGCACAAAATGCTTAATTTTCATGCTCAGTATGCGTGTAGCGCATAGTGGAAACTTATATTCTCACGCTGAGCACGGCGCCTTTGGTGTCGCTGTAGAATAGCGGGGCGATGGTGACCTTGGGCGGGGTCTGCTTTTCACCGACTTTTTCCTTGTAGAATACACTGCCGATGTACCAGCCGATGGAGGCTCCCATCAAAGTTCCCGCGACGGCGTCGGAGAACCAGTGGGCCACCCCTTTTGCGCCGAGCACCATGCTTGTCGCGATGTAACCTGCATACAGAGCGCAGCCCGCCACGACGAGAGGCTTGTCGCGGTTGTAGCTTGCGATGCTCATGGCCATGGCCGCGTTGGTCATGGAATGTCCCGAGGGCCAGCCGTAAAAGACGCCGCGCCTAAAAAATCCCCACTTGAAATCGCGGGAACGCTCGCCGCTGTTGAGTTCCGCGTCGGGGTGCTCGCGAGCCGAAATCGCCTTGAGGATGTTGTTGTAGAGGAACGCCACGGCGGTGGCCTGCACGGCGACAGCGCCGGTGTTGTTCAGCGCGCGGTTGTCGCTGATAAAGTACATGTAGCCGGGGACGAGTATCGGGAAGAACGTCCCCATCATCATGCCGGGAGTGAACGCAATGCCGTAAACAAGTTGATCCTGACGTGCCGCAAAACGGGCCACCATCAGGTCGTTGTTTTCCATCGAGAACTTGTATGTAAGCGCTCCGCCGAGCATGTGGAATCCGAGCGGCCAGCCGAACGCACTCAGCAACATGTTATGGCCCAGGTGATCAAATGGGGAAAGCTTTGGCGCGGTATCGACGGCTGCGGAATCCGCGCTTGTCGAATCGGCCGCTGGCGTTTCAGCATGTGCGAAACTTGCAAATGCAGTGAACAGCACAAGCGTAAAATGTGTTCTGAATTTCGTCAGCAAACGCGTCATCGTCTTCCCGAAGGAAATATACGTTTATTCCACCGAGAATGTCGCCTTCACGTTCCCTTTGCCGAGGATCTGCTGGAGGCGTTTCTTGTTCACGTTGTCGATACGGGCGAGGCGCGTAAAGTTCCAGGAATTCTTGTCGTAGTAGATGGTGATGGTGTTGCCCTGGTAAAGGATGATGTCGCCTGCGTCGGTGTCGATTTGCGCATCGTTGCGCGGGAAACTGCGCGGCAGGTCAGCCACCTTCTCGAAGCTGCCGTAGTCGTGCATGTCGAGCGTCATGTCGCCCTGCGCGAGGAATTCGGCGAAGGCCTTGGCCGAGGAATTTTCTTCGAGCGTCGCCGTGAAGGTGGTGTCGTTCACATGGATCTTGAGTTTCACGGGAGCCTCCGTTTGAGCAGATGAACTTGCTGGCACTGCGTCGGGCGTTTTACTGGCAGACGATTTTGGCATCTGGGTTTCGGGTTGCGTCGGTTTGACAGACGACGCCGCGTCAGAAGAGCAAGCTGCGAACAGCAATAAAATGACAATGTATAGGATACGTCCTTTCATAAAAAC
>CADBLC010000320.1 GCA_902795385.1 Fibrobacter succinogenes
CGTTTGCGTGTTGTTGATGCGGAGGCGTTCAAGTATTTTGAATCGTGGGTGAATCCCGTGCTGCGCGAACTCGCCCCGATTATGCCGGGCGCAAAGCCGTTGGAACTTGCCCGCAACTGTTATTCCGTGGTGAGCGCCGCCGAAGTCCGCCAGTCCCTGGATTTCATGGTGCATGCGGATTTCTTGAGGAAGGTCGGCGAGGATACCTACGAGCAGACGGAAAAGGTCGTGACGGGTTCTTCCGAGGCGATTCCCTTGGCGTTGCGTTCGATGAACCGCCAGATGTCGAAACTCGCGACTTCGGCGATAGATAACGTGCCGCCGGAAAGCCGCCATGTCGCCGGTGTTACGCTTGGATTGTCTGAATCTACGTACCGGTGGCTGGTTCGGAAGCTAGAAATGCTCCGGCAGCAGGTGGTTGCCATCGCTGCGAAGGAGAAGGAATACGACAAGGTCTATCGTTTGAATTTACAACTGTTCCCGCTTACCAAGGGGAAGGAGGCTTAACATGAATATCGCATATAAAATGATCGTGGCGGGAATGGCCGCCTTTTGGATGTCCTGTTCGAATGATTCTAGTGGCGATCAGAGCGTCGCCGGGGCAACTACTGAACCGAGTACGTCGCCTATCGCAGAATTGACCGAAGCGCAGAAAGCTATTCTGGCAAGGTCTTTCTACATATTGGTAGATTCGGCGAAAGTAGATTCGCTAAAAGAGCTTTTCGGCTCTGAAATTACGGCAAACATCTACAATTATTTCGATACGCATCCGTTGTACGTCACGAACGATCAAATTTTCAGTTATCCAAGTAAAGATGGGCGTAAGGTTTGTGATGTTGTGACATATAAGCGAGAAAATGGAAAGGAACAAAAAGGAGTGCTTCGTGCAATGTCGTACGATGAGCACAATCATAAATGTCATTGGAAAGGTTCCAAGAATGAAGAATGGTGCCCAGCAGATGATTATATGGCAACCCACCAGTATGAAACGGTTGTAGATACCAAAATTACGGATGTGGATGGTGCTCTGGTTGTTCTGAAAACGGTTGGCGCACATTCGTTCAATCATTTTTGGGGGTATGGAGTCTCCTGTGGAGAATATTTGAATGAATTTAAGCGGTCTTGCAACGCATCGAACGGTCTTTTCATGGATTTTGGAGATGCTTGTAATATGAATAGTTTGAGCTTGGCTTGTGCTTCGTTTATTCCCGAAGGTAAAACACCTGATGATGTTCTGAATTCTTATACCGAAGTTTATAAAAATCAGTGCCTTGAGGATTCTATAAAGTACGCGCCCTATGATGACGAAAATTACGTTTATCAGAATCCCGCTTTGGACAGTGCGTATTTAGACAGCATGAAAAACGTAAGCCGTTTGACCGAAGAATGGTACAGAACGCTAGAACGGTCGTTGCCCGCATACAGATGGCAGTTTTCAATCATTGACAGTTCAGTTGTAATAAACGATTCTGAGTTTTATTACGAAGAATGGGAAGATGCAGAACTCGAACTCAGACACGCCAACAGCTTGGGATTCGCGTACAACACTCTGCCCGACTCCAAAATCGCAGACGCATACCGTAATGAAGGCGTTTACGTATTGCCAGATTCATTAGTGACAGCATTCTTCCCTACGTTGGCTACATACCCGGCAGGAATAGAAGGGCTTAAGTGGTACCCCCCGGAAATTTTCTACCTCATCGTCTTAAAAGATATCGGTACAAAGGGACACTTGGTGACCGACTTTGACGAGAATGGAATTTATGTGACCGATATCGTAAAAAGCGGAAATTGTCCAGAAGACTCCTCTGTCCACTATTCCATGATTTTGTTGGCAGATTCTCCCGATTGGAATGTCTTGGAGCGCCCCATTGTGAAGAAAACCTATGTAAGCAAAAACTGGAATTGCGACAAGCCGGAAACACTTGAAAAAATTGAGCCCTACGGTGAATGGACCTTTTCGGAAGTAAACAGTTATCAGAGTTATGCAGAAGAGTTCGCTAGAGACTAGCCTAAAATATTCTATCTTTGTATTCGTATGAATACAAAGATTTATTATACCCTTACCGACGAGTCGCCGTTTCTGGCGACTCAATCCTTGTTGCCCATCGTTCGCGGCTTCGCAAAGACCGCCGGTATCGATGTCGAAACCAAGAATATTTCCCTGCCTGGCCGCATTCTGGCCTCGGTGCCGCAGCTCAAGGCCGCAATTGCCGAACTCCAGAAGAATGGCTTCGACGTCCCCGATTATCCGGACGCTCCGGCCACGGACGAAGAAAAGGCTATCCGCGCCAAGTACGACAAGGTGAAGGGTTCCGCCGTGAACCCGGTGCTGCGCCAGGGCAACTCTGACCGCCGCGCCCCTAAGGCAGTGAAGAACTTTGCCCGTAACAATCCGCATAGCAACGGCAACTGGAACGAATCCGTGAAGACTCATGTGGCGAGCATGCAGGCGAACGACTTCTACGGCAACGAAAAGTCCATCACGATGGCCGACGCCGACACGTTCAAGATTGAATTCGTCGACGAAGCTGGTGCCGTGACGGAACTGCGTGCCGCCAAGCCGCTCCTCAAGGGTGAAATCATCGATGCGACCGTGATGCGCATGGCCGCTCTCGAAAAGTTTATTGCCGATGCCATGGCCGAAGCCAAGGCGAAGGGCCTGCTGTTCTCGGTGCACCTGAAGGCTACCATGATGAAGGTCTCCGACCCGGTGCTGTTCGGTGCCTTTGTGCGCGTGTTCTTCAAGGATGTGTTCGTGAAGTACGCCGACCTGTTCAAGGAACTCGGTATCGATGCGAACAACGGCCTGGGCGACTTGTACAAGCGCCTCGAAGGCAATGCGAAGGAAGCCGAAGTCAAGGCCGCCATCGATGCCGCACTCGCCGCTGGCCCGGACCTCGCGATGGTCGATTCTTCCAAGGGCATTACGAATTTGCACGTGCCGAGCGACGTGATTATCGACGCTTCTATGCCGGCCATGATTCGCAATTCCGGCTGCATGTGGAACAAGGATGGCAAGCTGCAAGAGACGATCGCCTGCATTCCGGACCGCTGCTACGCTGGAATCTACGACGAAACGATTGAATTCTGCAAGCAGAACGGCGCATTCGACCCGAAGACGATGGGTACGGTACCGAACGTTGGCCTCATGGCTCAGGGCGCCGAAGAATACGGCAGCCACGACAAGACGTTTATCGCCAAGGGCAAGGGCGTTATCCGTGCCGTGAACAGCAAGGGCGAAGTCCTCTTGCAGCAGGACGTGGAAGCCGGCGATATCTTCCGTATGTGCCAAGCCAAGGACGCTCCGGTGCGCGACTGGGTGAAGCTCGCCGTGACGCGTGCCCGCCTCAGCAATACGCCTGCGATTTTCTGGCTCGACCCGGAACGCGCCCACGACCGCGAAATCCAGAAGAAGGTGGAAGCCTACTTGCCGGAACACGACTTGAACGGTCTCGACATCAAGATCATGAGCCCGCGCAAGGCGATTGTCGAAACGATGAAGCGCGCGAAGGCCGGTCTCGATACCATCGGCGTTACGGGTAACGTGATGCGTGACTACCTCACGGACCTTTTCCCGATTCTCGAAGTCGGAACGTCCGCGAAGATGCTCTCCATTGTGCCGCTTATGGCTGGCGGAGGCCTCTACGAGACGGGTGCAGGCGGCTCCGCTCCCAAGCAGGTGCAGCAGTTCCTCGCCGAAAACTACCTCCGCTGGGATTCCCTTGGCGAATACTTCGCGCTCGTACCTGCGTTCGAACAGGTCGCATTGAAGGAAGGCAACAAGAAGGCGAAAGTGCTTGCCGATACGCTCGACGAGGCGAACGGCAAGATTCTCGAATTCAACCGCACCCCGGC
>CADBLC010000321.1 GCA_902795385.1 Fibrobacter succinogenes
CCACTGGAGTTCCTTGTTGCTCCAGTCGGCGTAGTAGGTGGGGCCGTCGCCGCCCGGGTTTTCGGAATACGTCTCGGTGTAGGACTTGTTCGCCTTGATATAGTTGGGGACTGCGGTGGCGCCCTTTACCTTCTCGGTGCAGCCTGATGCGTTCGTGATGGTTTCGCTCGGGTACTCGATGTGGAAACGCACGATGGCCTGGTGCCCGCGGCTTGCGATATCGTCGAGCATCTTTTCGAAACTGCTCCAGTCGTAGTCAATCTTGTCATCGGTCTTGCCCTTCACCACGGCGCAGGGGAGGCAGTACGAGAATTCGAGCGAAATGGATTTTTGAAGATCCTTCTGGTCTTTTGCCTGGTCGGGCCAGAACACGATTCCCTTCATGGGCTCGAGCGATTCGATGCTCTTGTTGAGCGCGACGGAACGGTCGGCCGCGAAAGAGGCTGCGGCAAATGTTGCCGTAGCAATTGCAGTACTTGCAATGAACCAATTTTTCTTCATACACGCTCCTTTTCTACTTGGTGTCAAGTAAAATTTTTAACCTTCTAAGGTTCGAAAACACGAATGAACTTCGGTTTGCCATTCACGTTCTTGCCGAGGGCGTCTACCTGCTTCCCGGTGGCGTTTTGCTGGCGATGTTGCTGTGAGGCGCGGACCTTGCGGGCGTTAGGAATTGCGGTTGTCGAACCGTCGCGGAGCACGACCGCGATGCTGTCGAGAATCGGGTTCCCGGTGCCTTCGATGTAGTCGTGCGAAACTTCCCACACCATGATGCCCGCGTAGCCGTTATCCTTGACCCAGCGGCTTTTGACGGCAGAAGAATGCGGGTCTTCGAAGGTCACATAACCAGTCGAAGATACGCCGTAGGGTTCCACGGAGACGCTGTCAAAGAAGAATTCCCATTCGGAATTCGTGACAATGTCCTTGTACGGGACCTGCTTTGCCGTTCCCTTGGTGAAATCGGTGCCGGGGCCCGTGGCGCCCTTGAATTCAAAGCCGAACGAGGGAATGCCGAAGACCATCTTTTCGGTGGGGACTCCGCGCTTTTTCCAGTAGTCGCGGGTTTGTTCCCACGACCATGTGGTGTAGCCTTCGTGCGGGTAGAGCGGCGAATCGAACATGGCCTTTTCGTCCCAGTCGCCGGTGATGTCGTAGGTCATGAACCCGAACCAGTCGAGGTTTTTCACAAGGACTTCGGGCGTGAACCACTTGCCGTAATACTGCGAGCAGGGAAGTGCTGCCGAGAGGGTCTTGCCTTTAGGGAGTGCAGCGCGGAGCTCGGTAAGCAACTTGCTGTAGGCGATGGTGTCGGCTTCGGGCACAGGGTTGTATTCCCATTCCCAGTCCATGTCGAGGCCGTCCAGGTTGTGGTCGGCGACGAACTGCACGAGGTTCTCGATAAACTTGCCGCGGAGGGCGTCATCTGACGCGACGGGCACGAAATTTTCGCTTTGCCCGCCACCGCCGAGCGAGACGATGACTTTTGTTCCGACGGCGTGGGCGAGGGTGACCATGGAATCGAGGGCGCTCGGATCGTCTGCGGCATCTCCTTTGAGCGAACCATCCGTATTCGGCGTAATAAAGCTCCACAGCACGTGCGTCAACTTTTCGTACGGTACCTTGTCTACGGTGTAGGCTGGCTTGTGCCATTTTCCCCAGTCGGGGTAATAGCCGATGAATAGCGGTGCGTCGCTTGCGGTAGAAAAACCGGCGAAGGTGAATGCCAGGCCGGCTAGAAACTTTTTGCAGAAATTCTTGTTAGACATACCACACTCCTCCTCACCAATATATGTTTTTTTATGAAGAGGGGGCGTGCGGTATCAGTGTTTTTTATTCCGGTTCTTTCAGGCAGTTGTTGATTTGCTTCTGGATGTAGGCCTTGTTGGAGTCAAGTTTGGCCTGATAGCGCGGGTTGGCTGTTGTGTCGCCGTCACAAATCTGCTTGGAAGCAATTGGGCCGGAATAGGCGCTTATGGTGGTGATGTCTCTATCCAGACACTGTTTTTGTGCTTCGGACAGAGCTTCGCCGCTAGCCGCTTTTGCGCTGTCGACCAAAGCCTGCCTGTCCGTGTTGTACCCGACAATCATGTCCCCGACGAAACGTTCCTTGTTTACTCCCAGTTCTTCTGTGGCTCCGTTAGACATGAAGCCATGGATGCCGAGTAGGTGGAATCGTTTGAGCAAGAGTATTTTGAAGGCTTGATGCCCGTCGAAACGGATGGAACACCGTACAGTGTACCATAGCCAAGGGACTCGAATTCAAGCTTATCTTCCAGTTCGTTCAGTTCTTCGACGGAGAGAGTCTCGTTGTTCTCGAGATTATCCATTATTTCGTCTGGACTCTGTCTCCCTGACCCCATGATGAATGTCTGGGTTTCTGAGACTTCGCATGTGATGCTCGTGTCGCGAGCCAGCTTGTAAGTCCCGTATCCCGTAATCTTGCTGGAACTCGACTGTGCGACTTCGCTGGAACTGGACTG
>CADBLC010000322.1 GCA_902795385.1 Fibrobacter succinogenes
TATGAGCATTAAAGAATACCTCGCCGGCGCCAAACAGGCCGGTTCCGTCCAGAAGCTGATGACCCCGGGCCTCGCCGTGGAATTTATCCAGCCCTGGTACACCCCGCTTTCTACGACTCCCTCTACCACAGGTATTGCTGTCGGCGGTATCGGCTCGACATTCACCGCCACGCCTGCTGGCACCACTCCCGTGATGAACGTTATGCCTGGCGTGCAGGTCCGCACCGAGAAGCCCGCAGACCTCCGCTTCAACAACTTCTTCTTCCGCGAATCCGTGATTGGCGCGAAGGCCGCGCTTGAAATCGGCGACTTCGCCGGCTTCACGCAGATGCTCGCCAAGTACCCGCTCGTAGACGCGAAGGGCGAAGCGCTCTTTACCGCAGCAGAACTTGCCAACCAGAAGAAGGCCGAGGCCAAGCTCAACAAGGCCATCGCCGAAAAGGATTTCTTCAAGAACAACAAGGCCGCGTTTGAACGCTGGCACATCGAATGGAGCGACCGCACCGCCGCCCTCCTGAACAAGGCCGGTGCAGAACTCAACCGCAGCGCCGTCATCGACTTCTTCAATGGCGTCGTTGGCGAAAAGGTTGTGCGTCAGGGCGCCCTCACCGCCGCATGGGCAAACGACAATGTATTCCTGGGCCAGGCCGGTTACGATGCCGCCAAGATGCAGTACGCCGCCCTCTACCCCGTGAGCGAAACCAAGTACGAAGGCAAGGGTGTGCAAATCACCAAGACCCAGTCCAGCTACGTGACTCCGGGTGACGAACGCCTCTCCAGCCTCCCGGTGAACGCCACCGTGTTCACTCTCGAAAATACCACCAAGGAAACCCGCGAAGTCACCATCGTGCAGGTACAGGACTGCATCGCCGGTTACATGGCCAAGAAGGACCGCCAGGGCGTTCAGGACTCGAGCTTCGTGCTCGTGCCGTCTGCACGTTTCCCGAAGGGCGTGAAATTCAGCAAGCAGGCCAAGGACGGCCGCGAAGTCCGCGGTCTCGAATTCTACAATGAAAAGCCGCTCGCCGAAAGCGACTTCAACGGTTGCATGGGCGTGTCTGTCGCCTGGAACAGACGAGACAACCTGAACGTTTCCGTGAAGCCGATGTTCTACCAGGATGACGCTGCCACCGTACTGAAGGGCGCTCTCCGTAGCGGCCGCGTTTGCGAAGCCTGGGTCAAGAACGTTTACAGCGGCCGCGAAACCATGGCCGGTGCCGTTGCTGTTACCGCCGTCTTGAAGCCGAAGCAGAAGGTCAGCTTCCAGTTCAACCTGGTGCTCGACTTCCCCGAAATCAAGCTGAACAAGCTTACCTCCGCCAAGAAGTACACCGCGTTCTTCCCTGAAGCTTATCTCTCGCCGCCGACAAGAACATGGACGCACGCCTCAAGGCATTCGAAGCCCTCGTACCGAAGAAGGCCGTGGCTAAACTTTACAAGACTGCCGCCAAGCAGGACGAATTCAAGAGCCTCGCCATCAACACGCTCAGCTTCCTCGCCGAAGCCACCGTGTGGGACAAGGACGACCGCTTCCTCGTCCGCGAATGCGCAGACTATCCGTTCTTCAACTCCCTCGACGTTTACTTCTACGGCAGCTTCAGCCTGATGGCCCTGATGCCGCGCCTCGACGGTGTGGTGATGAAGCGCTTCGGTGATGCGATTCTCGCCGTGAACGACAACCGTCGCCGTCACCACGAATACGTGAACCACCCGTTCGCCGACCTGCCGGACCCGAAGCTTGAGGGCCCGCGCGCCGTGCGTGGCGCCGTGATTCACGACCTCGGAAGCCCCTTCGACGCTGAACCCGATGCCTACGACTGGCACAACGTGAAGGAATGGAAGGATCTCGCTCCGAAGTACGTGCTGATGGTTCTCCGCCACTACGTAAAGACGCAGGATATCGAAAACCTGAAGGATTGCAAGGAAGCCGTCTACGCCGCCATGCAGTACCTCGAAAAGATGGTGAACGAAGGCGAAAACTTCCCGCTCACCCACGGTACCGACGACACGTTCGACAACCTCTCCAGCCACGGCATTTCCGTGTACTGCGGTAGCCTCTGGATTGCAGGCCTCCGCGCTGCAGCAAAGATTGCCGAAATCCTCGGCGACAAGGCACAGGCCGACACCTGGAACGCCAAGGCCGATGCTGCCAACAAGGAATTCGACGAAGCCTTGTGGGACGAAGCCGAAGGCTACTACCACTTCTTCGTGACCCCGATGGAAGCAAAGGACGTTGTGGCTGACAAGCTCCCGCAACTCGCCGACGCCATCAAGGAAACGCTCGTCATTGACGGCAGCGACGTGAAGGCCGCCCTCAAGGCCCTCAACGAATGGCTGAACGCAGGCGAAATCCCGAGCGACGTGGAACTTTCCAAGAACGAACTCCGCGGCCTCAAGAAGGCATGGCTCACCGCCCAGTGCAAGGACGCCTTTACCGCCAGCTGGAACGCAAAGATTGCGAACGACTGCGACGACGTCTTCGCCGACTCGATGCTCGCCGACACGTACCTCCGCCTGCTCGGCCTCAAGCCGATTAGCGACGAGAAGAAGGCCAAGGCCAACCTGCTCCGTGTATTCAACACGAACTACAAGGCCAACAGCCCGCTCATCGGCGCCGCGAACCTTGTGCGTAAGGACGGCTCTCCGCTCGACGAATTCAACTTCCAGGCTCACGACGTGTGGATCGGCATCCAGTACAGCATCATGTGCGCCATGATGCACCACGGCCTCGAAAAGCAGGCTGCCGACATGGGCGATTCCATGATCCGCAACCTCTACGAGGAAGCCCGCATCCCGTTCGCTGCACCGGAAGGATTCAACGGTTCTTGCCGCCTGCACCCGGAAGCACTCGTGAAGGCATTCGGCCTGAGCGCCACCGCCGCCGACAAGATGCACAAGGAACTCCTGAAGAAGGGCGCCCTGCTTGCAGACTCCCGCATCAGCCCGAAGCTCCCCCGCAACCTGCCCGCCTTTACCAAGGCATTCGGCAGCATCGCGAAGGCCAATAAGGTTGAAGCAAGCGCGCTGTTCATGCTGCTCCACAGCACGGCCCTGAAGTACACCGCAGGTAAGTACTTCCGCCCCGGTATGGTGTTCGCATTGCTTTACTAACGAGGCCGGCTGTAATCCCCGCGAAGGCGGGGATCTCCATAAACTTTAAAGAGGCGCTCCAAACGGAGCGCCCTTTTTGTCATTCCAAGGAGAATCTTTCTAGCTAGTTCGTCGGCGTGACGTGCGTTTCCTTTATGATTTGCATCTTGTTGCTCGGATTATGGTCCCAACCATAATCGAACACTAGAAGCTTCGCTTTCATAAAGGCCTCATCCGCGCTGATATAGAAGTCGAGTTCCGTCGAGCAGATGCAATCGGCCTGCAG
>CADBLC010000323.1 GCA_902795385.1 Fibrobacter succinogenes
TTCTTCCAGCGAAGAGACTCCGTTCTGCTTCATCACGGCTCGAATCATCTTTGCGCCGATACCGCCAAAGTTCATGCGCGAAAGCCCGAGTTTCTTGGAGCCGCGGGGCATCATGAACCCGAACATTTTTCCGATGAACGATTTCTTGACGCGGACCTTTTCGGGCCTGCGCAAAATGCTTACTCCCCAGAAGGTAAAAAACATCGTGACCGGGCGGCCCATCGCAGCGGCGCCATTAGCCATGATGAACGAGGCAATGGCCTTGTCTAAGTCGCCACTAAAAACGACAAAAGTCTTGCCATGCTCAAAATCCCTTTTTTTGAGAGATTGGGGCGTGTCGCGCTTTACGATGGTTGCGTAAATGACTCCGTCTTTTTCGGCAAGCGATTTTAGTTCGTTGCCGGTACGCTGGCACCAGACATCCACATCCGAGAAGAACGCCTTCTCGGTCGCTTCCACCTGGACTTCTTCGCCGACGGACACGCTTTTGACTGCTTCGTCCACCTTCACGATGGGGCCCGGGCACTTGAGGCCCTTGGCATCCACGAAATGCACTTTCGGGACAGCTTCAAGCCCGCCTTCCACATTGTACACGTCATAATCGCGGTCGGCGAGGATTTCGGCAACCTCTTCGGAGCGGTCCCCCGTGGAGCAGAAAACGTAAACGGGTTTGTCTTTCGGGATGCCGTCTATCTTCTTGGACAGTTCAAAGAACGGAACCTGCAACGCACCATTTACAGGGCGTACGATGGCTTCGCTCGGCTCGCGGACATCGAGTAAGGTTGAATTCTTAGTATCGATTTTAAAAAAATCTTTTGCCGGATAAATTTTGACTTCGGACATGGTTGCACCTTTTCGGTCTTATAGTTTAGCCGACTAAAGATAGAACCACATGTGCCCAATTTCTAATACAATTTTTTGATAACGAATTATCGGTTGTTCCGATTGCTTCTACGAAGGCCCAAGATTGTTCATACAAACCCTACACCTTATAGAAATATCCGATAATACCGCATAAGAATTAAGTATTGGACAATGGTAAAAACGCGTTCTATATTTCGGCGCACAAAAAAACAACAAGCAAAAAACAATAAACAAGCGAGGTATAAGAATGAATCAGAATTTTGTCAAGTCCGCCATTGCGGCAAGTCTCCTGATTGCGGGAACTATCGGTTTTAGCGCATGACTATCGGTTTTAGCGCATGCTCATCTTCTGACGAGCAGAAGAGCGAGGCATCCGCCAAGAAGGTCGAAAAGCAGACGCTCACCAACGTGTCTTACGACCCGACGCGTGAACTCTACGCCAACTACAACGAAGTGTTCAAGAAGCACTGGAAAGAAAAGACCGGTGGCGAAGTGGAAATCACGCAGTCTCACGGCGGTTCCGGCAAGCAGGCCCTGGAAGTGGCCAACGGTCTCGAAGCCGACGTGGTGACGCTCGCCCTCGAATTCGACGTGAACGCCGTGCGCGACGCGGGCCTCATCGAAGACGGCTGGGTCAAGGAATTCCCGCTGAACAGCTCCCCGTACACATCCACCATCGTATTCCTGGTCCGCAAGGGCAACCCGAAGAACCTGAAGGACTGGGGCGATCTCGTGAAGCCGGGCATCGGCATCATCACGCCGAACCCGAAAACTTCCGGTGGCGCGCGCTGGAACTACCTGGCCGCCTGGGCATGGGCCGAAAAGCAGTACAATAACGACGAAGCCAAGGTCAAGGACTTCGTCAAGAAACTGTTCCAGAACGTGCTCGTGCTCGCTTCCGGTGCACGCGGCTCTACCACAACCTTTATCGAAAACGGCCAGGGCGACGTGCTTCTCGCATGGGAAAACGAAGCCTTCCTCGCGCTCAAGGACTACCCGAACGACTATGAAATCGTAATCCCGAGCATCAGCATTCTGGCTGAACCTTCCGTTGCCATCGTGGACAAGGTGGTCGACAAGCGCGGCACCCGCGAACTTGCTACCGAATACCTGAACTACCTCTACAGCGACGAGGGCCAGCACATTGCAGCGAAGAACCATTACCGCCCCTCCAACAAGGCCATTCTCGACCAGTACAAGGAATTCGACCAGAACGTGAACTTGATTTCTATCGAGCACTTCGGCGGTTGGGACAAGGCGCAGGGAACGCACTTCTCCAATGGCGGCGTATTCGACCAGATTTACGAAAAGAAGTAAGGTCCCTGAGCCTGTCGAAGGGCCAAATTGTCATAGCGAAAATCCCTGCTCTTCGGAGCGGGGAATTTTTTTATATTTCTTTCGCCACCTTCCAGTTGCATTTTTTATCTGAATCGGAACGGCAAAGAATTCCCGCCTCCACAAGCTTTTTCATATCGCGGTAGATAGTCTCTCGCCGGACTCCAAAGCGTTCTGCCAGTTCCGTTTGCAGAATATTCGGATTCTCTTTCACAATGTCTAGAATCTGTTTCTGGCATTTACTGATTTTTACTGTGACATTTTACTGTGATATTTTACTGTGACATTTTTTGATTTTTCGACCACAGCTTTGTCTTTGACTTTCTTGTAGTCAACATGCAAATAGCGGTTTTTCAGTTCGTTGTGTTCGCCCATCAGCAAATTACGGAAGAACTTTTCAAGATATTCCGGCTCCTGCTGGATTCCCTTTCTCACATTCTTGTAATTGGCACGGACGAGCGCGTTCCTGAAATACCACGAATTCTTGGCGAAAATGTCGTTCCCGACCTTTTCACAGCAAAAATTTCAACAAAATTCGGAATATGTTCAAATACTCCGTATTTCGTTGAAAAATATTGAGAGCTCTACTACAACTTTGAATATTTGTAATCGTTTCATACAATATTGGCTATAGTCAAATCCTATAACAAACAATAGTTAAATAGTATGCGTTTATGGCTTGACAGTGGGGGGATCTTATTCTATCTTCTTGCCTACAAGATTGATAGGGAAACAAAATGGTTTGTGAACCCTAAGCATTCGAAGGAGCGCCTATGATAAGTGACTGTCGAATGCCGAGAGGCATTCTGAAAACGAACTAGCCGAAAATCTTACGTCCTTAAGGCTTTGCAGGTTAGAAAATCAAGCCTAAGGATATCTTCAAAAACCATATATCGCGAGCACGGGTCTCTTTGGACCCGGTTGCCCGCTGCAACCTAAAAAGGAATTTTTATCATGACGACACAGAACAAGCTCCATTTTGAAACTCTCCAGGTTCACGTTGGCCAGGAACATGCAGATCCCACAACCGATTCTCGCGCAGTTCCCATCTACATGCCGCTGACCGTTTCGCCCTGAAGGACGCCGGTAACGTCTATGGCCGTATCAACAACTCTACGCAGGGCGTGCTCGAAGAACGTATCGCTGCCCTCGAAGGTGGTGTTGCCGCTCTCGCCGTCGCTTCCGGTGCAGCTGCCATTACCTACGCCATCACGGCTCTCGCCCGCAAGGGTGACCACGTGGTTGCACAGCGTACGGTTTACGGCGGTACCTTCAACCTGCTGCAGCACACGCTCCGCGAATTCGGTATCGAAACCACTTTCGTGGATACGCACGACCTGAAGGCTGTCGAAGCTGCCGTGAAGGACAACACGAAGCTCATCTTTATCGAAACGCTCGGTAACCCGCATTCCGATATCCCGGATATCGAAGCCATCGCCCAGATCGCCCACAAGAACAAGATTCCGCTGGTGATCGACAACACCTTCGGTACTCCGTACCTGATTCGCCCGCTTGAACACGGCGCAGACATCGTGGTGCATTCCGCAACCAAGTTTATCGGTGGCCACGGCACGACTCTCGGCGGCATCATCGTGGATGGCGGCAAGTTCGACTGGGCTGCATCCGGCAAGTTCCCGCAGTTCACCGAAGTGAACCCGAGCTACGGTATTCCTTTCACCGCGACGGGCGCCGCTGCTTACGTGATCTACGTCCGCACGATTCTCCTCCGCGACGAAGGTGCTGCAATTTCTCCGTTCAACGCATTCCTCCTGTTGCAGGGTGTCGAAACGCTTTCTCTCCGCCTGGATCGC
>CADBLC010000324.1 GCA_902795385.1 Fibrobacter succinogenes
GTGCGGCGGTGCACTTCGACCACCAGCCCCTCGACGCAATCCTTCTCGTCGATTTTTTCGAGCGGGTCCTTGATTTTCTTGATGCGGGGATTCTTGAATTCGCGGCTGAAACGCTCCTTGACCGGACGCTCGTCTACCACGCCCGATTCCAGCTCGCGCATCACGTCGATACGCCTGCTGCGGTGATCGCGGCGGGTCGGCCTTACGCGACGGAGCGGTTCCGGTTCGTCATCGAATTCGTTATTTAGCATCTTTCTTGCAATTTAAAAAATCGGGCAACGTCTTCTCGAGTTCCTCTTCCGTGACGGGTCTATTCTGACGAATCGATTCCATCAAAAAGTGGATAGCCTTGAGGCGTCCGTTGCATTTCTCGATACAATTGTCATAAAAGCCCTTCGTCTTGTAATCGCCTTCGTTGATATGCTCCGACGCATACAGGAAATGCTCCACGCAAATCGAAAGCTGTTCGGCTTCCGCGCGCAAGTCTACAAGGTTGCTTTTGGTAAAAAACGGCATAGGGTAAATATAGTTTTTTTGCTGTAGCGTTAAATCTAATGTATATTTATACCATGCTCCTGCACCTTTTCAAAATGTCCCGGCCCGTCAATATCGTCATCGCGATGGTGACGCTTTCCATCGGTTATTACCTGCTCTCGGCCATGCCCACGCAGGACATGGGAATCAGCTGGACAACGCTTGTGTTACAGACACTCGGTTTTGCGTGCGCAATCGGATTCGCGAACATCCAGAACGACATCTGGGACCTGGAAACCGACCGCCTGAACCGTCCGGAACGCCCGCTCGTAACCGGCAAGGTCCCGATGGGCGTCGCTAAAATATCCTGGATTGTCCTGCTCGTCCTCGGAATCGCGTGCGGGATTGCCGAAAGCCTCATCACCGAAACGGGCTTCACCTCCGCGATTTTCTTCGTATTACTCACTGTGCTCCTGGTCGCCTACAACAAGTGGCTCAAGCACATCCCGCTCTTAAAGAACATGACGGTCGCCCTCATGTGCGCGACCCCGCTCTTCCTTTGCCTTTTCTACCCCACCGGCCTCCGCGAAACCGAGACTTTCTCGCTGGGCCTCGCCGACAAAATCGGTTATCTATACCCAGCTATGTTGTTCGCTTTTTTACTGACAACCGCCCGCGAAATCTACAAGGATCTGGAAGACGAAACTGGCGACCTCAAGGCGGGCATCATGACTTTCCCGCTGATTGCCGGTTCCGATGTAGCGAGGCGCCTCGCCGGACTCATCACGCTGTTCTGCTGGGCATTGCTCCCGCTCCCCGTGGCGCAAGGCTTCTACCCCACGATGTTCCTGATTGTTGCCGGTGCCATCATCACGCCGTGCGTAGCGCTCATCATCGTGTTCGCGCACAAGAGAAATTACCGCCGTTCCCAGAGGCTCGTGAAGGTCGCGATGTTCGCTGGCCTCGTGGCGTTGCTCGTAAGCTGCTAACAAGACTTCCAGTACAACTTGCCGTTCTAGACTACCCAACGATAACGCGGTAGAATTCAAGGAACTGCGCCGGAGAAAGTTCTTCGGCACGCACCGTAGTCGGGTAATCCAGGAGTTCAATGGCTTCCTGGATTTTTTTCTTGTCGTAGTTACGGCCAAACGAGTTGGCAAGCGTCTTGCGCTTTTGCGTAAAAGCGGCGCGAACAAAGTCGAAAAAGCCCTCGGGAGCCTCGAGCGGGTTTGCCTTGGGCGTAAGGAGCATCGTGGCGCTGTCCACGTTCGGGCGCGGCGTAAAGTGCTCGGGGCCAATTTTCCGCAGTATCTGCGTATCGGCAAAGGCCGACACGAGCACGGAGAGGCTTCCGTAGTTGCTGCTGCACGGGGCCGCGCAAATGCGTTCGGCGACCTCGAGCTGGACCATGCCCATGAACCCCTTCGTGAGGTGGAGTCTCGGCATAAGGCCCGCGATGATGGCGGTCGAGACGTTGTACGGCAGGTTCCCGGTGACCCAGGGCTTCGAATGAGCATCCAGGAACGCCTGCAGGTCGAACTTCAGGAAGTCGATGTTCTCGATGTGGAAATTCTCGCGGCCCTGGAATTTTTGGCACAAAAATTCGACGCACTGCTCGTCGATTTCGACGGCAGTGAGTTGCACGGCGCG
>CADBLC010000325.1 GCA_902795385.1 Fibrobacter succinogenes
CAACCTGGAAAAGGACTTGGACGAGCTCGACGTGGACAGCTTCCTTGAGAAGATGTAGTTAATGCTTAATTTCTTTATAGCAGCCCTAGTAGTGGCGATAGCTCCCGGCCCCGACAACCTGTTCGTGCTCGCGCAGAGTGCGACCCATGGTGCCAAGGCGGGCTTTAGCGTGATTTGCGGACTGTGTACGGGCATTTGCGTGCAGGTTTGCCTGCTGATTGTCGGCGTGTCTGCCCTGATTGCCGCAAGCCCGATGGCGTTCTTCGTGCTGCAGTGCTGCGGGGCCGCGTACCTGCTGTACCTCGCGTACAAAAGCTTCCAGGTCCGCGCCGGCGTTGTGAATTTAGACGCGGATTCCGCTGCGGAAGGCGCGGCTAATGCGAGTGCGAAAGGAGATGCGGGTGGGGAAGGCACGGGCCTCCCGTTCCACAGGCTCTACCTGCGCGGCATCATCATGAACCTCACGAACCCGAAGGCGGTGCTTTTCGCGCTTTCGTTTATCCCGCCCGCGGTCAAGATGGAACGCCCGCTGAGCCCGACGCTCCAGATGGTGATTCTTGGCGGGGAATTCATCGTGGCGACATTTATCGTATTCGGCTCCATCGCGCTCCTTGCCGGAGCGGTCAAGAAGTTCATGCTCAACAGCCCGAAGGCGAACCGCAACCTCAACTGGTTCAGCGGCTGCGTGTTCGTGCTGCTCGCGGTTGCGCTGTTTGCGTTATAGCTGCTTTTCAATCAGGTTCAGGATTTTCTCAATGGCCGCTTCGGGCGCGTCGCAGGTATCGCCGCCGGCGGCACGGGTGTGGCCGCCACCGCCGAATTCCTTCGCAATCGAGTTTACGTCTACGATGTAGTTGCTGCGAAGGCTAATCTTGTACTTGCCATTCACCGGATAGAGGAACAGGGCCACTTCGGTGCCGCCGACTTCGCGCACGGTATCGATGACGTTGCTGAGTTCTACGGGCGTGACGCCAAAGCGTTCCATGTCTTCGGGGGTGATGTGGGCGTAGACCACTTTACCGCCGAGCCCGAGCTTGCAGTTCTGCATTACGAATCCGGTCACGAGCGTCTGCTTGTAGGTGCGCGTGTAGTACGTCTCGTTCACGATTTTCGCGAAGTCGATTCCCTTCTCGATGAGGTCGCCGACCACCTGCATGGTGCGCTTGCCGGTGCTGCTAAACTTGAATGCTCCCGTGTCGTGCACGATTCCCAGATACAGGCTGTTCGCGGTCTCGCGGCTCACTTTCGCCTTGTCGAGGTTCATGTAAAGCACTTCGCATGCGGAGCTCGCTTCGGGTTCCACGAGGTTCATCGTGCAGAGGTTGAGCGGATTGGAAATGTGGTGGTCGATGTTGATGGTCTTCTTTGCGCTGCGGATGCATTCGGCGCCGTTTGCGCCCACGCGTTCGAAACTCGGTGTGTCCATCAGAAAGACGAGGTCGAATATGCCGTCTTTTTCCTTGGTATAGGCGGACTGCGCGACTTCCGTGCCGCGCACAATCCGGTAACTCTCGGGGAAATTCTCGAGGAATAACTTCACTGCGATTCCCGGGAAGTTGTCGCGGATGTAGTTGTAAACCGCCGTAGTGCTGCCTACGCAGTCCCCGTCGGGCCTCACGTGCCCAAAAATCGCAACCGTTTTCGCTTCGCCCAGGAATTCGTCAATCGTCATGTTCAATCCTTTTTGCGTGGAATATAACAAATGGGGAAGGGAACGCCTATTCCACGACGAGAGATTTGTCGTAAATGAAGTCGACTTCTTCGGGCGTGATTCCGCCTGGGACTAGGTCTAGCTTGGAGCGGTTCACCTTCATGGCGGCGGCGAACTGGTCGCGCATTTCGCGCGTAACCTTGCATTTGCCGATGAGCCTTTCGAGCATCGCGGCGAAATCGGCGGTGCTTTTGAGGTTCAAGAGTGCGAGGATTTTCTGGACGTCTTCGGGTACCTTCTTCTCGCAGACTTCTACGTAGGCGGCAAGGAAGTAGCCGACGGCGGGGCCGTGCGGCACGCCCTGATGCAGCGTGAGGTCGTAGCTCATGCCGTGCGGTACGGAGGTGCTCGTGTGCGCGATGGACATGCCCGCGATAGTCGAGGTGAGCATGAGTTTTTCGTAAAGGCTTTCG
>CADBLC010000326.1 GCA_902795385.1 Fibrobacter succinogenes
ACGCTTTACCTGGAATCGTTCAACAAGGATTCCGCAACGGTGAATGTCACCTCTTTTGCAAAAGAGTGCGTAAGCAGCAATGCCAAGAAACCCTACAATGTTGTTGTCGAACGCAATACGAAACTGTCCGCCAACTCTACCATCGTGCTTCCGCTCGATTACAGCCTGAAGAGCGATTGTGTCACGTTGTATGAACCGGTGCAGATGGGCAAGGACAAGGACGGCAAGTGGAATTTTACCGCGAAGAACGCAAAGAACACCGGTAATGCCAAGAAGCCCATGCTGATGATTACCGATACCGAAAAGGAAGCCTGCAGCGACATCAAGGAAATCACTTTCACTTCGGTGTCCGATTTGGATGATACTCCGAAACAGCACTTGATTACGGATGTCCAGATTTACAACATTGAAACCAAAAAGAGTGACTGGGACCTTGTGGGGACTTACTCCTACGTTCAGTGGGAAGAATACCACCCGGATCTGGGCAAAATCTACGGCTACGCCGCCAAGGACAAGGGCGCGGTCAAGGCCGGCCAGTTTGTGAAGGTCGGTTCCGGTGCTTCCGTGGCTCCGCTTCGTGCCTACCTGAAGTACATCGGCGACGCGAAGAATCTCGCCAAGTCCGCGGCTCCGGCCCCGGCTGATATCGAACTTCCGGAATCCATCGAAGTTCGACTCATCGATAGTGATGGCGACTTGACCGGCATTGCCAAGTGGAACATGGCTACCGGCGAAATCACCAAGGTGAACGCCTGGTTCGATTTGAAGGGCCGCAAGATGAACGCTAAGCCCGAGAACAAGGGCATGTTTGTCGGCACGAAGACAATCCAGAAGTAATAGGGGGAAACTATGATGAAGAAAGAATATCAGGCTCCGAAGATGGAAATTGTGGATTACAAGCTCCAGGCTTGCCTGCTGAGCGGTAGCGGCGAAGAAGAATGCGATAGCGAATACTGCGACGAACTCGGTTTCGATTTCCGCCACATCGACCACAACGCTTAATTGCCCTCCCGAAAACCCCTGATTTTCGGGTAAAAAGAATCCCGGAAGCGAACGCTTCCGGGAATTTCTTTTTGCTGCGCGACGTTTCGCGGCGATAATGCCCGCGACGTTTATTGACGTGCAGCGAGTTCTTCGGGCGTGCGGCAGAGGATGTCCCAGTCGCCGCGCTTGATGATTTTGTAGGCGTATCCCTGCTCGGTGAGGAACAGCTGGCGGTTCATCGCGAATTCCTGTTCCTTGGAATCCTGCGTGACGATGCTGTAGAAGTGCGCGGCACCGCCGTCGCTTTTGGGGCGCAGCACGCGGCCGAGGCGCTGGGCTTCTTCCTGGCGGCTGCCGAACGTACCCGAAATCTGGATGAGCACGTTTGCGTCGGGCAGGTCGATGGCGAAGTTGCCGACTTTGGAGACCATGAGGTTCTTGAGGCTCCCATCGCGGAAGGCGGCGTACAGCTTTTCACGGTCCTTGTTCGGAGTTTTGCCTGTGATGAGCGGGATGTCGAGATCCTTGGAGAGCGCCTCGAGCTGGTCGATGTACTGGCCGATAATCAGCACGCGGTCGTCGGGCTTGTCAAAATGCTTGAGCAGGCGTTCCACGATGTCCGTCTTCTCGGGGTTCGTGGAAGCGAGCGTAATCTTCTCGCGCACCGGGGCAAGCGCGTACTTCATCTTGAGTTCGGCTTCCATCGGAATGCGGATTTCGTTACAGTCGGCGGTGGCAATCCAGCCCTGCGCTTCCAGGATGCGCCACGGGATGTCGTATTTTTTGGGGCCGATAAGGCTGAAGACTTCGGTTTCCTTGTGGTCTTCGCGGACGAGCGTGGCGGTGAGGCCCAGGCGGCGCGTGGCCTGCATCTCGGTACTCAGGCGGAACACCGGGGCGGGCAACAGGTGCACTTCGTCGTAAATCATGAGGCCCCACTTCTGCTGGCTGAACAGCGGGAAGTTCGCGAGTTCCTTCTTGACTTCCTCGTCGGTAAAATCGTCGAGTTCGGTTTCGGGCTTTTCGTTTTCCGCTTTCTTCGCGCGCTTGCGCTGCGTCAAGATTTGGTAGGTGGCCACGGTGACGGGGCCGATTTCCTTGACTTCGCCGGAGTATTCCTTCACCTGGTCGATGGTGAGG
>CADBLC010000327.1 GCA_902795385.1 Fibrobacter succinogenes
CTCCAGATCCGTCACGACTATACGCAACATATTCTCCCTCCATTGCAGACGTACACACACCTATCAAATTTTCGGTGGCAGTCGCCTTGCGCCAACTTCCATTTTCACAAACATAGTTTCCCATTGACACAGACGCCTTCATCGTCAAGTTATTCGAACTACCACACGCACCAAGCATATAGAGATTAAAGGTCAATTCAGTCACCTCTTGCCAATACAAATCCGTGTGGCACTTGTAATAAGACGTAGCGCCGTCAAGTTTAACCTTGAACACCGTGTCGATACTGGCCTTCGTTTGGCACATTCCCAGCAGGCTCTCGATTTTATCCGTCTGGCGCCAAGCGCCATATTCGCAAACGAAAAGCCCTTGAGTGGGTGTCCCCATTATTGTGTATTCGTTCTGACTGTCACAAGCCCCGAGAGCTTGAATTTCGTAGGCTCGCACGGTAGAACTTTCCCAGGATTCATTTTTGCACAAGTAATAGGAACCTGCATTCGTTTTGTATATAAGGCCATTTCTTATCGAATCACATACGCCGATATCTACTTCCACATCCGTAGCCTTGCGCCAAACCCCTTTTTGGCCGTCCCATTCACACACGTAACTTTTGGAATCCAGCGTCTTGGCCAACTCTAACCGGCGTTCTTCCGTACAGAGTTTGAGATCGTAGGTGACCTTGTCTATTTCCTGCCACTGGCTATCGAGGCAGACAAAATACATGTTTGAAAGAACCCGATCTGTATTTGTTTTGTTTTTCGGCCGTGCAGTCCTCAAGGCGGTATTCCACTTCAGTAACCTTGTGCCATTTTCCGGAGTGGCACGCATAGTAATCATTCGACGCCGACTGCTTATAGACTCCTTCCATAAGAGAAGAACACACCCCAAACTCAGCATCGATTTCCGAGGTTTCATGCCAACGGTTTCCAGTACAGGCGAATAATTTCTCAAAATAGCTGCTGGCCTTGTTGTCGTTTTTCTTGACGTAGAATTCATTATCCTTGTTGCATTCACCGAGGCCGTAGTTGGTTGTCCAGAAATTGCCGTAGTTGGTTGTCCAGAAATTGTAAAGGAAGCCTTCAAATTCCGGGACGTTCGAAGAAAGATTCATCGCCTTGATGTTTGCGCGGAGGGAATCAAATTTACCGGCGTCATCCATATCGCTTGCCCAGTCGGCGAATTCCGCAAGGAGGGAATCATTTTTGATGGAACCAGTCGAAGCGAAGAGATTGTCAACTTTCCCTAGACGAATTCCGAGTTTGCTTGCCGAAAGGTCGCCCTGCAACAGGATGGAGGCTATAAGCAGGGACTTGCCTACAGCGCCCGTATCCGAAAGGCTCAGGTCCGTCGCAACAACGTCTGCCGAGTCGTTTCCACCGAATGCCGCAATGAGTTCCTTGGTCGCACGCTTCTTCGCAGCGGGGACGTTGTACTTTTCCTTGAGTACGAGTTGCTTTGCGCGGGCGTATTCCAGCTCGGTGAACACGTTCACGTTTGCCTTTACGGACTTGCCCTCGCTCAAATCGACAAGGGCGCTGAGCGTCAACTTGGTACCGCTCGTCTTTTTGCCGGTATTCTCGTTCATGTAGAAGCCGTTCACCTCAACAAGTGCAAACTGGCTGGGCAAAGCGACCTTCGGAACGCTGTAGGCGCCAACATCACCCGTCACCTTGCCGGTAAACTTCGTCTTGGTCTTTTCAAGGAGACTGTCGAGGCCGTAAACCGTCACGATGGAGCCGCTTTCGAACGGCCCCTTCTGCGCAAAGCCCGATACCGTCACCGAATCAACTTCTACAATTTCCACTTTGGCCGTATCGGCGACATCCGTCTTTACTGAACTGGAAGACTTCACGGAAGAAGAGGAGGATGTGGCCTCCACGCTGCTGGAACACTCGGCCTGGATGCTGTCGACCGTGGCAGAGTCCACCTCGGTCCAATCGCCCCCGCTGCACTCGAAATAGGTTCCTTCGTCCTCCACGTACACCACCTCGCCGGAACGGCTCTTGGTGCAATGCGCAAGGTCGTCGTAGGTCGCCACCGAGGCAATCCCCGAAGCGTTCCCTTCCGCCGAAGAACTGCTGTCGTCGTCACCGCAGGATCCCAGAAGGGCGGCACCCGCAAAGACGGCCAATACGTAGAATCTATTCCAGTTCATTTTTTTCTCCGAGAAAACTAATCTTTGATACAGCGGACCGATATGGCCATCTCTTTGGATATAGCACCCATGACGGTCGACTCCGATGACGTAACAGCCAACCGGTAAGCGAAATCTTCATCTCTTTCGAGCGAGCTCCAGTAAAGAACCGTCGAATCTTGAAACCCGAATTTAGTTGCTGACGAAATTGCATAGAACCCTGCAGGACGGGCTGAGAATCCGTACGCATCAGTCGCGTCTGGCCATGCAGGATACCCCTTCGCCTGCAAGTCATAAGAGCGACTCTTCACATAATCATCTAATTCGTCATAATCCGTCTGGGAAGGCAAATGCCAACCATCTGGGCAGACTCCCTGTACCCCGTTTTCAAAATTACAAGACGATCCATAACCGCAGTAGGAATAACCATAGCTTGCAATCTTGGTAGAATCGATTGCAGCGCTCCACAAATACAGCCTGCCGTATTTTTTACAATTAGCAGGATTGTTCTTAAAGCACCAGCTGGAGGAATCCAATCCTCTGGTAGGCTCTGTATAGCGGTAATTCAGATTATCGGCCATCCATGTCTGATTTCCGATTTTTGCGATACGGTATGTAGTACCATCACGTTCATCGACAAACGTCTCGCGCCATTGATATTCACCTCCGAACGAAAGGCAAACGTATTTCTCGACCGAAGTCATTCTCAATGTATCCCCTTGATTATCGGGTCCACACTCTGTAGCCTGCCATTCGGGAACAGACTCCCAACCACTTTCGCCACACCTGAAATACTGGTCTATGGGATATCCATCCGCATCCTTCCCTCGCAGGCGTCTATCATAGACAGAATCGGCACAGACCTTCCTTGCAGCAAAATCCAAGGCACTAATTTTTTGCCAGGAATCATCCTTGCAAAGTACATAGGAATAA
>CADBLC010000328.1 GCA_902795385.1 Fibrobacter succinogenes
CTACGACAAGGTGATTATCGCCACCGATGCTGACGTGGACGGCATGCACATCCGTCTCCTGGTGATGACGTTCTTCTTGCAGTACTTCCCGGAACTCGTGCAGGAAAAACACCTCTACATATTGCAGGCGCCGCTTTTCCGCGTGCGCAACCGCAAGGACAAGAAGAAGACCTTCTACTGCTACGACGAAGAAGAACGCGACAAGGCCGCGAAGGAAATCAACAAGAAGGATTTGGAAATCACGCGCTTCAAAGGCCTCGGCGAAATGGACTCCGAGGACTTCAAGCTGCTTATCGGCGAAAACATGCACCTGGAGACCGTCACCATGCCAAGCGACGCTTCGCTCGGCAAGTTGCTGGAATACTACATGGGCAAGAACACCCAGGCCCGCCAGGACTACATCGTTGAAAACCTGCGCACCGAAGCGGTGGAGGAACTGTAGTTTAGACGAAAGATATTGCCAATAACTATTGACTAATGACCAACAACTAATTATGGACGAAGAACAGAAAACTTTAGGACTTTCGAACGTAAACCACCTGGAAAAGCTGTACAACGGCTGGTTCCTGGACTACGCGAGCTTATACGATTCTCGACCGCGCCGTGCCCTACTTCGAGGACGGTTTAAAACCGGTGCAGCGCCGCATTCTGCATACCATGTACGAGATGAACGACGGCAGCTTCCACAAGGTGGCGGGTATCGTGGGCGACACCATGCACTACCACCCACACGGGGATGCCTCCATCTACACGGCCCTCGTAAACATGGGCCAGAAGAACCTGCTTATCGAACCGCAGGGTAACTGGGGTAACCCGCTTACGGGCGACGAGGCGGCCGCCCCGCGTTACATCGAAGGCAAGCTCAGCGACTTCGCGCTCGACGTGATGTTCAACCCCGAGACTACGGAATGGATTCCGAACTACGACGGGCGTTCCAAGGAACCGGTGACACTCCCCGCGAAGTTCCCGATTCTCTTGGCCCAGGGCGTAGACGGCATCGCGGTGGGCCTTTCCACCACCATCCTCCCCCACAACTTCAAGGAACTGTGCCAGGCGAGCATCGACTACCTGCGTGGCCGCAAGTTCACGCTGTACCCGGACTTCTACACGGGCGGCATCATCGACGTGAGCGAATACAACGACGGCGAACGCGGCGGACGCCTCAAGGTCCGTGCGAAAATCGAGAAGCTCGACAACAAGACGCTCGTCATCCGCGAAATTCCCTTCGGCACCACCACGGATAGCCTTATCGACTCCATCGTGGCGGCCAACGACAAGGGCAAAATCAAGATTAAGCAGATTGTGGACCACACCACCGAAAACGTGGAAATCCAGATCCACCTGCAGGCAGGTTCCGACCCGCAAGTCGTGATGGACGCGCTCTACGCGTTTACCGACTGCCAGACGACTTTGGCCGCGAACAGCTGCGTGATTATCGACAAAAAGCCGCGTTTCAGCAACACGACCGAACTTTTGAAGCTCAGCACCGACCACACGGTTCACCTGCTCGACTGGGAACTCGACAACGAGCTCAAGCACCTGCAGGACCAGTGGCACATGACGAGCCTCGAGAAAATCTTCATCGAGAAGGAAGTCTTCGAGGTCATCAAGAAGGCCAAGACCCACGACGAGATGGTCCAGCTGATTGACGAAGGCTTGAAGCCCTATGTTAGGAAGCTCCGTCGCGAAGTGACCCGCGAAGAAATCCTCAAGCTTGCCGAAATCCCGGTGCGCCGCATCAGCCGTTTTGACCGCAAGAAGGCCGACGAATTCCTGGAAGAACTCGACCAGAAGATCGAGGAAGTGAACTACAACAAGGAACACCTCACCGACTACGCCGTGAACTACTTCAAGAACATCCTCAAGAAGTACGGCGAAGGTCGTGACCGCAAGACGGAAATCGCGGAATTCGGCCAGGTGAGCGCCGTGCATGTGGCTCTCGCGAACCAGAAACTCTACGTGAACCGCAAGGAAGGCTTCCTCGGCACGGGCATGAAGAAGGAAGAATACCTCTTCGACGTCTCCGAATACGACGACCTCATCGTGTTCAAGGCCGACGGCAGCTTCAAGGTGGTAAAGGTCTCCGACAAGGACTTCGTGGGCAAGAACATCGTGCTCGTGGAGAAGTTCAACAAGGACGACGAACGCCATATCTACAACGTCATCCATCAGGACGGCAAGGAAGGCACAGCCTACATCAAGCGCTTCAACGTGGGTGGCGTGACCCGCGACAAGGACTACTTCATGGGCAAGAACAAGCCCGGTAGCCGCCTCCTGTACCTCTCCAGCAACATGAACGGCGAAGCCGAAGTCGTGGAAGTGACGCTCAAGCCGCGTCCGCGCACCAAGCTCAACTTCGAGGTGGATTTCAGCTCCATCGAGGTGAAGGGCCGCGGCGCGATGGGCAACATCGTCACCAAGTACCCGGTCAAGAGCGTCAAGCGCATCCGCAAGGGCGTGAGCACACTCGGCGCGCGCGTACTCTACTTCGACGCCCCCAGCGGCCTCATCAGCACGCAGAAGAAGGGCGACCGCATCGGCGAATTCGGCGAGAAGGACAAGATCCTTATCGTGAAGGAG
>CADBLC010000329.1 GCA_902795385.1 Fibrobacter succinogenes
CTTGGGGAGCTTGTCGGCAAGCACTTCGCGAATCCACGGTTGAATCACAAAATCAGATTCGGTATCGAACCCGATAATCGAAACTTTCTGGTCGCAGCAGCTTGCGCTTAAAGTGGTCAAATAATACTGCGGAGTCGCAATTTCGACACCGGCGAGCCCGCGTATAAATTCTAGCGAGCCTTGCGGCAAGTATGTGTACTTGGAATCACCCTGCAAAAGCACACTCTGGTCATTGATTTCGCTCCCCTGCGGAATAACAATCACGTCGGCCCCCAGACGCGACGACAAACGGTTCAAACCCTTCGAAAGCGAAAACGACAAAAGCCCGCCCACCAAAAGAACGGAGGCGAACAGGGCAATCAACAAAGAAAGCCCAAAACTCCGGAAGGGGTTCCGCAAATAATTCTCAAGAATAAGATTTAAGTTCGTATTGTTCATTTCGCCTTCTTAATTTCAGAAAAAACAGATTCACTGCCGCAAATAATGCAATCACGACACCCGTAACGGCAAGTACCGGAGCCGTTATCGTATGGCAAGCCATATGGGCATGCGGGCAAGTCCCCACAATCAAAGTCGGCACCAGCGAAACAAAGATTCCCACCACAAGCGCCAAGGCAGAAAGAGCGAGGTGAACATTCTTCTTAGGGAATCCCGCCGCCAAGACGGCAATCACCAACAAGGCAAGTCCCAAAGCCGCATCTACCGTCGCCGAAGTCCCGCAACGCATCGCTCCGCCACCGCATACAGGCAGAACAACTCTGGAAAGGGCAATCAGCAATATGCCGAGAATGAGGTTTGCAACAACAAATGTTTTATACTGTTTCATAGTACTCTCCGTTTTTTGTTTTTTACCGAGCGGCTTCAAAAGCCTGCGTCAGGTCGGCAATCAAGTCGTTCACATCTTCAAGGCCGATCGACAGGCGAATGGTATCGGCATGAATGTCCGCCAACTTTTGCGCTTCGGGCGGAAGTTCGATATGCGTCGTTGTCGAGGGGTTGATAATCAACGATTTTGCATCGCCAATGTTCGCCTGGAAGCCGAATACCTTCACCGCCTCGAGGAACTTGATGAGCGTCGCACGGTCATTCGCCTTAAGGCCGAAACTGAGAATCGCACCGGCGCCCTTCGGGAAATACTTTGCCGCCAATGCGCGGTACTTGCTATTCTTGGCGTGGGCATGATTCACCCAGGCAACTTCTTCGCGACCTTCCAAGAATTCCACGATTTTTTCAGCCGACTTGACCGACTTGGAGATTCGTTCCGAAAGCGTCTCGATACCGAGCAACACCAAGTAAGAATTGAACGGGGAGATTGCACCGCCCAAGTAGTTCAGATGAATGGCACGGATTCGGCCCGTAAATGGCGTATCGGGGAACACATCGTAAAAGCTACGCGGCACACCCTGCTGCGAAACCAAGAAATGCGGCTGTCCGTCGAACTGCGGGAACTTCCCGTTTTTCCAGTTGAACCTGTTCGTCTCGACAATCGCACCGGCAATCACGTTGCCGTGGCCCGTAAGTCCCTTGGTCGCCGAATACACCACTATATCGGCGTCAAAATCAAACGGATTCAGCAAATAAGGCGTAGCCACCGTATTGTCGACAATCAGCGGAATCCCGTGCTTGTGCGCAATATTTGCAATCGCCTCGATATCGAGAATCGTCGCATTCGGATTCGTAATCGATTCAATAAAAATGACCTTGGTGTCTTCCTTGAGGAGTTTTTCAAAGTTTGCTGGGTCGTCAGGATTTTCTACGATATCATACTTGACGCCTGTTTCCCCGAAAATCTGCTCAAAGCTGTCGAAGGAGCCTCCGTAAGAACGTGCCGTTGCAAGGATTCTTCCTTTTCCTGCCGTCACGTTCAAAAGCGAATAGCTTACTGCCGCCATGCCAGAAGAAAGCGTGACAGCCCCCGTTGCGCCCGGGTGAAGAGCCGTAAGGCGAGCGTCAAGTACATCCGTCGTCGGATTGGAAAGTCGTGTATAAAGCGCGTCGGCACTGTCGAAATAGAACAGGTCATCGCTACGCTTTACCGTATCGAGCGTAAAAGCGGTCGTCTGGTAAATCGGAACCGAAACCGCGTGATTG
>CADBLC010000330.1 GCA_902795385.1 Fibrobacter succinogenes
CTTGGGGAGCTTGTCGGCAAGCACTTCGCGAATCCACGGTTGAATCACAAAATCAGATTCGGTATCGAACCCGATAATCGAAACTTTCTGGTCGCAGCAACTCGCACTTAAAGTTGTCAAATAATACTGCGGAGTCGCAATTTCGACACCAGCGAGCCCGCGTATAAATTCCAGCGAACCTTGCGGCAAGTAGGTGTACTTGGAATCTCCCTGCAAAAGCACGGTCTGGTCGTTGATTTCGCTCCCCTGCGGAATAACAATCACGTCGGCACCCAAACGTGACGACAACCGATTCAGCCCCTTCGAAAGCGAAAACGACAAAAGTCCGCCCACCAAAAGGACGGACGCGAAAAGGGCAATCAACAAGGAAAGCCCAAAACTACGGAACGGGTTCCGCAAATAATTCTCGAGAATCAGATTAAAGTTCGTATTGTTCATTTCGCCTTCTTAATTTCAGATAAACCAAATTCACTGCAGCATACAACGCAATCACGGCTCCTGTAATAGCAAGTACCGGAGCGGTTATCGTATGGCAAGCCATATGGGCATGCGGGCAAGTCCCCACAATCACCGTCGGCACCAGCGTGGTAAAAACGCCCACCACAAGCGCCAAGGCAGAAAGAACGAGGTGCGCACTTTTCTTAGGGAAACCTGCCGCCAAAACGGCAATCACCAACAAGGCAAGGCCCAAAGCCGCATCTACCGTCGCCGAAGTCCCGCAACGCATTCCGCCACGGCAAACAGGCAGAATTACTCTGGAAAGGGCTATCAGCAATATGCCGAGATTGAGATTAACAACAACAAAAGCTTTATACTGTTTCATGATACTCTCCGTTTTTTATTATCGAACTGCTTCAAAAGCCTGCGTCAAGTCGGCAATCAGGTCATTCACATCTTCAAGGCCTATCGACAAACGAATGGTATCGGTATGAATGTCCGCCAACTTCTGCGCTTCGGGCGGGAGCTCGATATGCGTTGTTGTCGAAGGGTTGATAATCAAGGATTTTGCATCGCCAATGTTCGCCTGGAAGCTGAACACCTTCACCGCTTCAAGGAACTTGATTAGCGTTGCACGGTCATTCGCCTTAAGGCCGAAACTGAGAATCGCACCGGCACCCTTCGGGAAATACTTTGCCGCCAATGCGCGGTACTTGCTGTTCTTGGCGTGGGCGTGATTCACCCAGGCAACCTCTTCGCGACCTTCCAAGAATTCCACTATTTTTTCAGCAGACTTGACCGACTTGGAGATTCGTTCCGAAAGCGTTTCGATACCGAGCAACACCAGATAAGAATTAAACGGGGAAATTGCACCGCCCAAATAGTTCAGGTGAATGGCACGGATACGGCCCGTAAATGGCGTATCGGGGAACACATCGTAAAAGCTACGCGGCACGCCCTGTTGCGAAACCAAGAAATGCGGCTGTCCATCGAACTGCGGGAACTTTCCGTTTTTCCAGTTGAACCTGTTCGTCTCGACAATCGCACCGGCAATCACGTTGCCGTGACCCGTAAGCCCTTTAGTCGCCGAATACACCACTATATCGGCACCAAAATCAAACGGGTTCAGCAAATAAGGCGTAGCCACCGTATTGTCGACAATCAGCGGAATACCGTGCTTGTGCGCAATATCTGCAATCGCCTGAATATCGAGAATCGTCGCATTCGGATTCGTAATCGATTCAATATAGATGACCTTGGTATCTTCCTTGACAAGCTTTTCAAAGTTTGCCGGATCGTCAGGATTTTCTACAATATCATACTTGACGCCCGTCTCTCCGAAAATCTGTTCGAAACTATCGAAAGAGCCCCCGTAAGAACGTGCCGTAGCAAGGATTCTCCCTTTTCCTGCCGTCACATTCAAAAGCGAATAGGTTACCGCCGCCATGCCAGAAGAAAGCGTGACAGCCCCCGTTGCGCCCGGGTGAAGAGCCGTAAGACGGGCATCAAGTACATCCGTTGTCGGATTGGAAAGTCGTGTGTAAAGAGCGTCGGCACTGTCGAAATAGAACAGGTCATCGCTACGCTTTACCGTATCGAGCGTAAAAGCGGTCGTCTGGTAAATCGGAACCGAAACCGCGTGATTGTAAATGATTTATCGGTGCGTTATTTTACCAGTCCATCCGCATATTCGGCAATGGCCTTGTCGAGACGTGCAAAGATTTCGTCTATTTGCGCCTCGTTGATAATCAGCGGAGGTGCTACCAGAATCGTGGAGCCGCCGCCCATCGTAAGAATGCCATAGTCGTTGCGGAGTTTCGTGATGAAGTTTCCAAGGAACGGTTCACCCGCAGCATTCTTGCGAATAACGTCCTTGTGGTCCTTGCTGTAGCTGAATTCGATGGCGCCGAACAGGCCCACAGAACGCACGTCGCCTACGGACTTGTGCTTTTCCTTGAGCTCGGCAAGTTTCTTTTTAAGAACCGGTTCCAGCTTTTTCACGTTCGCCTGGACATCCAGGCGGAAATACTCTTCGATACAGGCAATAGCTGCAGCAACGCCGAGCGGATGCGCATTATAGGTAAGCCCTGCCGTAAAAGCATTCTGCTCGTAATAATCCGCAATCTTTTCGCTAATGAGCACGCCGCCGAGCGGTGCATACGCGCTATTCACTCCTTTGGCAAAAGTAATCAAGTCCGGTTCAATGCCGTCGGCCTGGCAAGCGAACCATTCGCCGGTACGCAAAAAGCCGCTCATCACCTCATCACAAACCAAGAGGATTCCGTACTTGTCGCAAATTTCGCGAACACCCTTCAAGTATCCC
>CADBLC010000331.1 GCA_902795385.1 Fibrobacter succinogenes
AAGATGACGTCTTCAATGAGCCGTTCATACGCAGCCGCCCAAAAGCACAAGGCAATAGCGACAAGGAACGAGACGCCAGCAATGCGCCACATCCTCCTGTCGGAATCCGGCATCAGGGACGCGATGAACGATTCCGTGGTTTGTGTTGTCTTTTTCATGATTTTATCCTCCTCTTTGTAGGATTGTTTTTTTATGGGAATAAGGAGATTCACTACCCCGAAGGCGGGGCATTCTTGAGAGCACGATGTCGATGGAATAAAACGGCTAATTCAAGGAATTATTTTGTATGTATTTCCGTTCTGAATCCGTTCCTTTATTCGGATAAAGAACGATTCTTATTTCCCTTCCAATCCTAAACTATAAAGAAAAAATTTTTCCGTTGCGTGGCGACACGTAAACAATTTTTCATGGATTCAATTGTAAACTCAGGCCTGGCAAGGGATGGCGCGCCGATGCTAGTGCGCAAAGCGATTCAGCAAAAATCCGCTTTTCCGGTTTTTACAAAAATATATCTCAACTGAATCTATTCCAATCTAGAAGGCTCCGGGGGCCCAACGGGGCCTTATTGGCCATTCCTAGTGGCCTCGAACTGCAGAGTTTCCTATATTATTCTTACCATGAAACTTTTAGCTACCCCTCCCGACCTGAACAAGATTGCTCGCCCGAACTGGATTGAAATCAACCTAGACGCCCTCTGCAACAACATTCAATTTATCCGCAGCCAGATTCCTGCGAATACCAAGATCCTTTTGCCCGTCAAGGCCGACTCCTACGGCCACGGGAGCCTCGCCTGCTCGTTTGCCGCCAAGTTCGGCGGTGCCGACTACCTGGGAGTGGCCCACATCAGCGAAGGCATGCTGCTGCGCCAGTACGGCATGGACCTGCCGATTCTCGTGCTCGGCCCCTGCACTCCGGCCGACTTCGCCTACTTCGTCGAATTCCAGCTGACCGCCGCCATCACGGACATCCGTACTGCCATGGCGTTCGACCAGTTCCTACGCGATACGGGAACCACCTGCAAGGCGCACCTCGCCATCGACACGGGCATGAACCGCTACGGTTTTGACGCCGAAGACTTCAACAACATCCGTGCGGCACTCTCCCTCAAGAGCCTGCATTTCGAAGGCATGTTCACGCATCTCGCTACGGCCGACATGCCGGGGAATCCGAAGACCGACATCCAGATCCAACGCTTCACGCGCCTTGTCGACGTTTTGGAAGCCGAAGGCCTCCGCCCCGAAATCTGCCACTGCTCAAGTTCCGCGGGTACGCTTACGCGCCCCGAGAGCCATTTTGACATGGTACGCCCGGGCCTTGCGCTCTACGGCTACAACTGCATGGGTGCTGCCCCTTCCCCGTGGCCCATCAAGCCCGTCATGAAAATCAAGTCTACCATCCGCCACATCCACGACGTGAAGCCCGGCGAGACGGTAAGCTACGGCGGTTACTGGATGGCCCAGCAGCCCACGCGCATCGCGACCATCGCCATCGGTTACGGCGACGGCTACCTGCGCGGCGAGTACAACAAGGGATTCGTCTTTATCCGCGGACAGCTGTGCCCGATTCTCGGCCGTGTGTGCATGGACGCGACGATGGTCGACGTGAGCCACATCCCCGACGTACAGGTCGGCGAAACGGTGGACGTCGTGAACGGTGAACTGGACTTCCGCATCTCGATGGAAAGCGTCGCCGACGACCACCACACCATCCCGTACGAACTCACGAGCCGCGTGGCACGCCGCCTGTACCGCAAGTACTACTGGAAGAACCGCCTGGTGCGCTGGGACTACCTGCGCCAGGAATTCGGCGTGCAGGACTACAAGGAATTCCCGCTCCGCTAGCCCTTACGCGCGGTACAAATCGTTGTCGATGATGTAACGGTACACCGAGGGCTCCAGGCCCTCGGGGCATTTTTCGCGGTTCTTCAAGAGCGAACGCCGGATTTCGGTGCTCGAATACTTCCCGTTGAAACCTTCCTCGGGCCCAAGCCACAGCAGGGGCGCATAGCCGTTGGCCACATGCTTTTCCAAGTCGGGCTTGCCGTAGCCTTTGCGTGCCGCCAGCGCGGAATGCCGTCGTACGTATCGGCACCGGTCAGTAGGCGGAAATTGATGTCCGGAAATTCTTCCTTGAGCCCCATCAAGAAGATGTACGAACCGCGGTAGTCGCCCTGACGGATTTCCAAATCCGAGAGCACCAGGCGCTTGTCGCCGGAGAACGCGAGTTCCAGCATGGCAAAACGGTCTTCGGGGCTTGCATTGAGAGTCTTGTCCCAGCGGTCGGGGCTAGGCATGAACCACACCTCGTCGCAAAAACCGCGGTCGAGGCAAGTCTTCGCGACCGTCACATGGTCCTTGTGCACCGGGTCGAACGCGCCGCCCAGCACGGCCACATTCTTGCGACCGCTAGAAGACATAGGTGATGAATCCGATATTGAACTGCAGGCGGCTGCCCGAAACCTTCTTGTTGACAAAGGGATCGTAATGTTCCAACACCCAGCGGTAGCTTACCTCCGCAAAGAGGACTCCCTTACCGAAGAGGTGCAGCAGGGAACCAAAACCGGCGCCCCATTCGTTCCAGGCCACGTCGCCCAAATCACTCAGTTCCTTGACGCGAGAATAATTACCGACAAGGTAAAGCTGTCCGAGCAGATGGACGCCCAGTTCGATATCGAAGTCGGAATGCTCCACCTCGTAATCGTCGCCGTCGTCGGCCTCCTCGTTAAAGTCGAAGAACCCGTAGCCCACGCGTGCAAAGCCGAGCCCCGGGAGCCACACTCCCAGCATAGGCTCAATTTGCCTGAGCCCAAGGCCGCGTTCCGTACCTACGCCCGTGCCGGAACCAAAGCCGAGGGATGCGCCCAAAAAGAGCGGCGTACGGATAGAACTCGCATCGGAAACGGGAGCCGCGCTGACTCCAGCGGCACCCTGCGCAGACGCAGACGCGAAGAATAAGCCCAAGGCAACCACCAGGACCTTCAACAAACTCAAATGATTCTTCTTGTTTTTCATATCAGAGTACCACAATCATAGCAATTCCGAGGCCAAGTGCGGCATTGACCAGCGAATCGACCTTGCTCAGCATATAGAATTTTTTAGTCAAGTCGCCCACGCGCAGCACATGGAGCAGCGTCAAGTCGGAGCAACACAGCGAAAAAAGCAGTTTAAGGGCAACTACGGCCGTAATCCACAGCGCAAGGCCTGCCCAGTAAGTGAGCGCGGTAAACACGGCGGACAAGAAAAGCGAAAGGATAAAGTTGGAACGCCTGATAGCGCCTTCCTGGACCTCGTCGACCATTTTCCGGAATTCCTCCGTCTTTTCGCAAACGGATTCATAACTCAAGATAAACTCCGAAATGTTGTACCCCATCAGTACAAGGGACGCCACCAAAGTAATTTTGACCGCAATATCCATTTAATCCAAATCCTCTAGTTCCTAGAATTCAATATACGAATATAACTCGCATAGCGGGCCCGCGAAAGCTTACCCGATTCTACCGCCTCGCGCACCGAGCAGCCCGGTTCCTTCAGGTGCTTGCAATTGCTGTACTTGCAGGTAAACAGGTCGCCCTCGAAAAATCCAGGGAAAATCTTCGCCAACGTCTCGCCATCCATATCGTCGTCGCCATCGGCAATGCCGATGCTCCTAATGCCCGGCGTATCGATTACGTAGCCGCCACCCGGAAAGTCGAACAGGCTCGAAGAAGTCGTCGTGTGCCGTCCCTTTCCGTCGCGTTCACGCACGGCCCCCGTCTCGAGTTCCGCACCCGGCACCAGCACATTCACCAGCGTAGACTTGCCTACGCCGCTCTGCCCGCTGAACACCGAGGACTTGCCCAGCAGTTCCTCGCGAAGGCGTTCCAGGCCGATACCCGTCTTGACACTCACGGGAATCACCTTGTCCACGATGCTCATGAAGTCGCGGATATCGTCGTTCAGGTCGGCCTCGCCGTTCGGCAGCAGGTCCATCTTGGTCAGCACCAGCACGAACGGCAGGTTGTTCAGGTTCGCCGCCAGCAAAAAGCGGTCCATGAACCCGTAGTTGAATTCCGGCTGCGTCACGCTCGCCACAATCACCACCTGGTCGATGTTCGC
>CADBLC010000332.1 GCA_902795385.1 Fibrobacter succinogenes
CCGAATAAAAAACGAAAAGGACCCCTTGGTGGGGTCCTTTTTCGTTTTATCGGAATAGCGAGATTCGAACTCACGACCTCTTGCTCCCGAAGCAAGCGCTCTACCAGGCTGAGCTATATTCCGGTTTGGTGGTCCAATTATAGTTAAATTCGGGAAGATTTTAAAGGGGTAAATGCTTATTTTTTCTTCTTTTTGGGGGTATTTTGCTGCGGATGGCCGATTTTCATGATGCTGGACCCCGCATTGTCGGGTTCAACCTTGTAAAAAACGACCCTGTTTTTCCATTCCGACCTGACCTTGCGGTCGATGATGCGTTTGACGTTCCCGTATTCGGGGTTCCCGCCGCCGTGGATGACCCTCAGCACCTTGAGTCCCGCGATGAGTAGGTCATCGATGCGCCGCTCGACGGCTTCGGCGGCCTCGTCGGCGGTCATGCCGTGCAGGTCGATCTCGTCTTCGGGCACGGGCAGTTCCCAGGCGCTCGGACTGCGGCGCATCTTGCGCCCGCGCGTTCCGTGCGCGGGGCGCTCGGCGGCGGCAGCTTCTGCCTCCTTGCGCATCTGCTCGTCCTTGTCCTCGATGTGGTGGTTCTTAAGCCACTCGAGCTGGAATTCTTCTTCTGCGTTCAAAGCCATTTCAAATCCTCGTGCCCAAATATAGAAAGCGGTCTAGACGACGAAATTCCCGTGGTAGTTCCAGCTCCACTGGGCGGGGTGCTCCGCTATCCAGCGCTCGGTTTCACGGGCGATATCGGCGACGAGGTCGCGCCCCTGCTTGTCGTAGTGCGGCGGGTAGTAGCTTTCGAACCGGATGACGATGCGGCGTTCCGGAGTGTTCTCGGTCCAAGTGCGGAAGGTGACGATGCCTGCTCCCATCTGGTTGATTTTTTGGGGGAGCCGCAGGTAGAGCGTGCTCGGCCTGCCGAAAAGAGAAATTGCGTTGCCTTTGGTATGCTTTCCCTGGTCGTAGACCATCGCGAGGATTCCCTTGGTGCGGAAAAGCTCGCGGATAAGGCGGCCCGTTTCTTCGGGGTGGTATTCGGTGAGGCGCGGGTCGCTGCGCAGTTCCCGCAGGACTTCGCGGAAGGCCGTATCGCCGACGGAATCGGTAATGAGCTGCACGTGCTCGCCGTAGCGGCAGAGGATGCGGTGCATCAGTTCGAATCAAACACGATGCGGCGTTCTACGCTCTTGAAGCGGGCGAGGCCGCGGTACGAATCTAGCGCGTTCCAGTAGATGCCCTTGAAAACGTTGCGGGCAGTCGCCTTTTGCAGCGGCTCGGCGCGTTCCGGGGCTTCTTTATCCATGTATTCCCTAGCCGCCTCGAGGTGCTTGACGACACGCCCGTAGGCACGCTCGGTGTGGAGCGCCTTGTAGATAGGGAAAAAGAGGGTAAAAAGGAACGAGTAGAATATGTCCGGCAGGTGCAGCAGGATGTTGAACAGCAGCCTGTATGTGAAGACCTTCAGGCGGAACACTATTCCTCGTCAAACGCCAGGATGTTCCGTCCGAGTTCGCGGTCGAACAGGCTCTGCTTGAGTCCTTCGCCGGCGTAGCTGATGGTGGGGGAGATTTCGTAGAGCTTGCTCTCGTCGAACTTCACGTGCGCCTTGCGGAGCCATTCGCGGTGGAGCTTGCCTATCATGGTGCGTGCGGTCTTGGGGGAATCGTTGCCCTCGGCGTTCTTGACCGGGCTAAATTCCTCTTCGCGGATGACGCCGAAGGGCATCATGGTGCCAAGCTGCGGGAACGCATCGAACAGGAACTGTTCAAACTTCCAACATTTCTCGATGCCGCAGACGGTTTTGCGGGCCGTGTGCCACGGGAGCTTGCTAGTCTGCAGCTTGCGCAGTCCCTCGATTTTAAACAAGTGAATGGCGATGTTGCCTCCGTCAAAGGTCAGCGAGCCGTCGGCGTTCGTCATGTCGCGATAGTTCTCGGGCAGGTCGCTGTATTCCACGACGCCGGGCTTGCCGTTCTGCAAGGCGAAAATGCCCACCTTCTCGTTCGGGCCGGCCTTGTGGACCACCTTGGAGGCCGACATGCTGCGGCCCTCGCTCGCAAGCGCCCCGATGAATGCCGGGTCGCAGATGCGGCAGAGCGCGTTGTCGACGCTGTAGAGGAAAACGTAACGCACGCCCTTCTCGATAAGCCAGGCGAGGGTGCCGCTCTGGGCAAGCGCGCGGAAGCAACCGCCGTTACCGTCGGGCACAAGTGCCAGGCGGTTGTTTTCGTCAACGACAGCCTTCCCGTTCGGGTCGAGAGCGCAGATGGTGCCCTGCTCGAAGAAGCGGATGTTTTCGCGGGCGTATCCGAAGAAGTTGTGCTCGGTGAAGAAGTTGACGGTCGCTTCGTGGTTGAGCGGGCTCGTCATGATGCACCAGGGAATTGCATGCCCCACTTGGGCGGCCAAATTCTGCAAACGTTCCGCCTGCAGCTGGAACAAACTCTTGTGGCTCGGGAGCCCGATATCGAACATGCCCTTGGGACCGTCGAAGCCGAGGCGGGAACCTTGTCCGCCAGCGACGAGGAATGCGGCCACCTGGCCCTTGCCGAGGAGGATTTCGCCGGTCTCTTTCCAGAAATCGTAGCGCAGGTCGTCTACTGCGATCTTGAACGGCATCGGCTTCAGGTCGGCGGAGACGTTGTCTTCGAGCGAGGCGCTCGACTTTTCGGCGTAAAGCGCCTTGAGTTCTTCCCAGTCCTGGCTCAATATGTCGCGTTCCAGGGCCTTGCGGGCATCGCCGCTTAAAGATTCCAGGCGTGCGGCCAGCTCCTGCTGCCCCGCATTGTTCAAGACTTCAATTGTGTTGCTCATATGGCATAATATAGAATGTTGACTCGCATGAAAATAACTTTTTACGAATTGAAACGGCTCAAATAAGATTAAAAATGCGTCTTAATGGATATGGGTTGTGACGACTATCCCAATAAACAATTCTCACCTTGACTTTATGTCAAATTTGATATATATTTTATGAGAAACCTTTAGTCTGGTTGCATGAACAGCCGCAAACACCACCCCTTTCTCAAAAAGCGAGGATAGAAACAGGATATTTGCTCCGTCTATTGCAATCGGGATTGAATCTATCTCTTCCGCAGAGTCGTCCGATGCCGTCTGTTGGAAAGCGTTGCCATGAATTGCGTATTAGGGATGAGAATAAGATTTGGAGATTGTTTTATAGAATAGACACGGATGCGATTGTTGTCATTTTGTGGGTGGAAAAGAAAACGGACAAAACGCCTGACGAGGTTATAGAGTTGTGTCGAAAACGTTTGAAATTGTATGATGCAGAGGGATAGTTTTATGGATAAGTTGAAGAAAGCGAAATTGCAAAAGAAAGGCTGGAAAGTTGGGGATGTAGATGAGTTTCTCGGTTTGAATTTGCAAAACGGAAGAGCCATGGTAAAACCCAGGTTTCCGCAGCAACTCTTGCGAAGACAAGTCAGTCCCGATATGCGAAAGTAGAACACGCCGATTCAAGCGTTTCGCTGGAACTGATGATCAAGATGTTCTTTGCTTTGGGGGCAAATAAGAAAGAACTGCTGGAGGCGCTGTCGATTTAACGCGCTTGATTACCTGATTCCGAAGAACACGACCATGCTGAAGATGAGCGCGAAGATGCTCACGAGGTGCATGCGCCACACTATCTTGGAGTTCATGAGCGGCTTGCTCGGGAACTTGCCTTCCCACTTCTTTTGGTAGTGGTGGTGCAGCGGAGCGCACAGGAAAATTCTCTTGCCGGTACCGGTTGTCTTCTTGGTGAACTTGAACCAGCTAATCTGGAGCAGCACCGAGCAGGCTTCTGCGATAATGATGATGCACACGATGGGGAGGAAAAGCCCTGCCTGCACCAAGATGAACATGATGCCGATGGCAGCGCCAAAGCCCACGGAGCCCGCGTCGCCCATATAGATTTCTGCCGGAGGACTGTTGAACCACAGGTAGGCAAGCAAAGCGCCCGCGATGGACATGGCTATCGCGAAAAGTTCGTCGCAGCCGGGCAAGTACGGCACGCTAAGGTACTGACTGAAGATAAAGTTTCCGCTCACGTAGGCGACAAGTCCCACGAAAATCATGCTGGTAAGGATGGGCACCGAGACGAGGCTGTCGAGACCGTCGGTAAAGTTGGTGCCGTTAGCGCTCGCGGCAATCACAAAAGTCATGAATCCCACAAAAATCCAGTTCGGCAGGTGAAGCTGGAATACGTCGATGGGGAGGAAGGGAATGGTGAGGTCGCCCTTGAGTTCGGGAATGAACTTGTAGCAGAAAATCGCGACGACGAAGCTGAACAGGAAGTAGAGGAACAGGCGCAGGCTGCTGGAAATGCCGTCGGCCTTGTCCATGTAGTCGGCGGCCTTGAGCTTGCCTAGCTTGATGAGGCGCTTGGCACGGACCTTCGCGATGTCGTCGATGGCTCCTACGGCGGAGAACAGCGCGAGGATGACGAGGGTCGATATGGTGTAGCCGTTCATCTTGCAGACGAGGAGCGAGACAATCTCGACGACCACCACCAGGAGAAGCCCGCCCATAATCGGGGGAGACTTGGACTTGCCGTCCTTGTCAAAATCGCTGGTAGCATCCAGCCCCTGCAGCAGGCGGATGTACTTGGGCATGAGGAAGAGGACGAGAACAATGGAGAGCATGGCGGCGACGCCTGCACGGAAGAGACGCCCGTCAAAAAGGTCAATACTGGTAATATGATAAAGCCACTGACAAAGCATATTTTTAAAATCTCGGGTCCCGGCAATAGGTCGTGTCATCCTGAGCGGAGGGCGCAGCCCGTAGTCGAAGGATCTAGTGTTAAAAGTTTGGGTCCTATACGGCGTAAAGATAAAACATTGTCGCCCCGTTGGCTCGGAACCCGCGATTTTTCTACATTATATGGCATGAGCGAATTGCATATAGAATGCCCTCATTGCGGGGCCTCGTTTGATGTCCAGATTGAAGGTGAACCGTCCAACATGATGGTGTTCCCGTGCGCGAAGTGCCAGACTCCGCTGATGTTCTATCACGGGGAGATTTCCGAGCTGGACCGCGAGGAATTCGCAGGCCTGCGCGAGAAGCTTTCGAAGGTGCTGAACGTCGTGATGAGGCAGAACAGTTCCGTGAGCGAGGTCGCTGACTCACTGCGGAAGCTGGTGGAAATTTCCAACGGCGAGTCCCGGGGGAATGCGCCAGGTACGGCCATCTCGGACGAGGCGATTGCCAACCTGGAAAAGGACTTGGACGAGCTCGACGTGGACAGCTTCCTTGAGAAGATGTAGTTAATGCTTAATTTCTTTATAGCAGCCCTAGTAGTGGCGAT
>CADBLC010000333.1 GCA_902795385.1 Fibrobacter succinogenes
GCGTCCCTTTCTTCATTCCTAAAAAGACTTTCAGTTTCGTCAGCATGTTTTTCAAACTTTTCATACCTGTTATCTCTCGTCTTTCGTCTGTAGCCCCGCAGGGGCGTTCTCTCGTCTAATCCCTAAACTTCACTTCGAACGGCTGTTCCATCCCGCAGAAGGGAACCGCCTTCCCTGCCTTTTCGGCCGGAGCAAACGTCATGCGGCCAAGGGCCTCGCGACCGGCGGCAGCGAGCCCGGAACCCGCCGGAGATTCCTCGAGCACCTTGATATCGTACGCCTTGCCGCTCACGTCTACGCAAAAGCTGAGGCGCAACATCGCATCGATTTCGCGGTCACGGATTTGCGGTGGCACCTGGAAATTCGGCATCGCGCGGCTCTCGGGCTTCTTGTCCACATCGCCTTTCTCGGTGGAGAGCGCCCCGCCACGGAAATCGGCAACGAGTTCGTCACTGATGGCAGCGCCCGCCGTACCCGAGACAGCGCCCAGGTTCATCGCGAGGCGCGGCCCTGCCTTGGGCGAACGGGAATTGGAACGCTGGCGGTTCGGCTTGCGCGCGGGCTTTTTCTTTTCGATCTTCTTCTCGACTTCTTCCACCTTCTTCACGGCAATTTCTGTCTTGGTGTACTTCTTTTCGTGGAAGACCTTGCCCGTCAAGAAGAGGTTCGCCATCGTCACGGAGAACACGAGTGCAGCACTCGCGAGAATCGCCGCGAGCAGTATGCTAAAACGCTTGAAAATTTTCTTCAACAATCTCAACATATATCAATTCTATTCAGGTCTGGACACATTCCACATCATCCATTATCCATCATCAATCATCAATTATCAATTACTCCGCCTGCGCCGCGATGGAGACCTTCTTTACTCCGGCCAAATTGCACATGTCAATCACCTGCACGAGCACGCCCGTTTCGGCGCCCTTGTCCGCAATCACTACAGCTTCGCGGTCCGGCGCCTTCGCAAGCGACTGCTTCAAGATGTCCTGAAGGCTCGCCAAGTCCACCTGGCGCTCGTTCATGTGGATAGTGCCTTCGCGCGTAATGGCAATCAGCAGGTTCTCCTTTTCGAGCTGGCTTGCCGACTGCGCCTGCGGCTTGGTCACGTCTACGCCCGTTTCGCGGGTGAACGAAGACGTCACCACAAAGAAGATGAGCAAAATGAACACGATGTCCATCAGCGGGCCCATCTCGATGCCCATATCCTTCTGCACGGTCGCGCCCAATTCCATTTTCTGGCGCAAAATTTCTACGCGTTCGTCAAGGCGCTGCTTCAATAGCGTGAGCGGGAATGCGACCAAAAGCCCGCTCTGCGTCGATATGAGTGCCTCAGAAATACCGTCGGCCATAAGAACCGGGTTCTGGTTCCCATACAGCGTAATCACCTCGAAGGTCGACACCATGCCCGTCACCGTTCCCAACAGCCCGAGAAGCGGTGCAGCAGAAGCCATCACGGACACCACGTGGTTTCCCTGTTCCATGTAGCGTACCGTCTTGGCAAGGCGCACCTGCATATAATCGCGGAATCCTTCCGGGTTCTCGTTCGCAACCTCGATGGCATAGCAGAGTTCCCTCGAAAGGAGCCCGCCACGGCGACGCAGACGGCGCAAAGCCTTCGATACGCTCGGAGGTTCACCGTTCTTTTCGTATTCCTCGTTTCCGCCGTTCAAGTCCAGGCGCATGCGCTTGATGACCCTGTGGATATCCTTGCGGAAAAAGTCACGGCCGGCGGAACCAGCTGGAAAAGAGGAAGTAGAATCCGATGACACCCGCAAGGAGGATAGGCAGCATCACGATACCGCCCGCCTCGTAGGTGTTTTTCAACGACTCGACAAATATGTAATGAGTGTTAGTCATTCTTCCCGAAAATGCGGTTTAGGAGAGCCGTGCTCTGGACATACATTTCACTAGTGACTTTTTCAATCTTTTCGCTCAAAAGGCCGTGCAAAATCATCACGGGAATCGCGATGACAAGGCCCGTTTCCGTAGTGATAAGAGCTTCGGAAATACCGCCAGCCAACACGCGCGCATCGTTCGTGCCCACCTCGGTAATGACGGTGAACAACGTGATGATACCCGTCACCGTACCTAAAAGACCGAGCAGCGGGGCGATCGTGCCCATGGCGGCAAGCAAGCCCATACGGCGTTCAAGCTTGGGCTGTTCGCGAAGCAGCGCCTCCTGCAGGGAGCGTTCCGCATCTTCACGCTTGTCACGGGCGCGGTTCAGCACCGCAAAAAGCACCATCGAAAGGCTTGTTTCCCTCTTGAGGCAAAGGCTAGCCGCCTCTTCGTAACGGGAATCCTTCACGAGCGCATAAAGCTTCTTGAGGAAGCGGCGTCCCAGATGCCCGCGGTATGTAAGCACCAAAAAGCGTTCCAGGCAAAGCAGCAAGGCAAAAATCGCGACAAGGGCCAGCGGGTACATCACGATACCACCCTTCTTGAAGAACGCCTGGAATTCTTCCTTCCATGTGAGTTCCTTGGTTTCGGTAATCGCATTCTTGATGGCCTTGTTCTGCAAAACGTCAAGCGGGATATCTACGATGGTATGTTCCGAAGCCTGGGTCACAGCCTGCTTCACGTTCGCCGCCATCTCGGGCGGGAGCGTGGCATTCCATTCAAAGACCTTTCCCTGCAAGGCACCAGAGCGCAGCAACGCCTGAACGTCGCCATTGTCAACCGCGACTTCGCCCAAGAACACCGTACCGAGACGCAAGCGATCCACATTCACGTCGGGACGGTTGCCCACCTGCGACACTTCGCGGCCATAGGACTGCGTGTACGTAAGTTCGTGGCGCAGCAGCAAGTCCGTCAGGTAACCGCGCGCGGCACCCAGCGTATTCGGGACCTTCGCATCGGCATCGGCGGCGGCCTGCTTCAGGCGCAACAACCTGCCGTTCATACCCACGGGGTAATCGCCGGTCACTTCGCCGAGCGTCTTGTCTATGGAAAGTTTCACCTGCGTATTGAGAGCGTCGTAGGCAGTCTCTTCGGACTTTGCATCTTCTTCGGCTTCGCCCGTCAAGTTCTTGCTCGCCATCACTTCTTCGCTAACGCGGCCCAAGTCCGTCGAGAGCTTGGAATAGCGGCCGTCGAGTTCACGGGTTTCCGCCTGGTGTTCTTCGGTCAACTGGGATTCGGCATAACGCTTTTTCCAGTGTTCCGCTTCCAGCTTTTCGAGGGAGTCGGCTTTTTGCAGGCGGATGCGGGTCAACGCTTCGACTTCGCGCTGCAAGTTGCGGACTTCGACCGTCTGCAGGGAATCCTTGATGCGCGCCTGATCCTCGGCGGTCTGCTTCTTTTCGCCGGAATCCGACCACGGCCATGCAAATGCCGAAGACGTCATGAAAAACACCGCCGAAAAAAGAACCAACTTACCCAACTTAAAACCCCTCTCGTCTTTGACGCCTTCGGCGTCCGGTGCTACGGCTCGGTCATTTTGACAAGCGAACTTGTCAAAGAGACTCTCGCCTTGCAACCTTTTCGTCTTTCGTCTCTCGTCTAAAATCATTTCTCACCTCCCACGACAGAGAGGCTAACCGGTAATTTCACGACCTGGGGAGGCTTTCTCGCCTGCTTCACGTCGATAGCGAGCTTCACCGCGCTGCGTTCTTCGAGGTTCAACTCCTCGTTCCATTCGTACACGACACTGCCGTTTTCCATGCGGCGCACAAGGCTTCCGTAAACAGAAGCG
>CADBLC010000334.1 GCA_902795385.1 Fibrobacter succinogenes
ACCCATGCCCAAAACTTCATAAATACCCATTTACTCCGTATATACGTTGTAAAAATATATTCCTTATGCCCCAAAATCAAAAAAAAAGGCATATTTTAACAAAAGCGTTGTAAAAGGCACAATAATGTCTTCAAAAAACGTTATTCTTTTGTTATAATTGCCAAAACCAAAATTAGGAGTTTATATGAAACTTATTCATGTCTTTGCAGCAGCCAGTCTCATTGCTACAGCAGCATTTGCAGACAACAATTTTCACGTAGGTGCACGCTTTGCGGCCGGTTACGACATGGTTTGGAATGTTGACAACAGCATATCGACCAACGACATCATGAAGAATCTGGGCGCTCCCGAAAGCGAACTTCCGGACGAGCAGGTTATCATCAAGGACATGGACAAGCTTGGCGGTATCGGTCTGTCTTTCGGCCTCTCCTTCCTTTACCAGGCAACTCCGGTATTCGGCATTCAGCCGGAACTCCTCTTCAGCTACCGCGGACGTAGCGTCGAGCCCAAGGGTTCCGTGGAGATGGGCCAGTCCAACAACAGCCGCAACAACTACTACGACGATGATGACTTCTATTATTACTATGATGATGAAGACTACTACGGCGATAGCGATCTGGGCGAACTTGGTGACATGGCAAACATGGGTGGCGTAGAAATCGAACTTTCTCAGTGGTACTTCGAAATCCCGCTGCTGATCCGTCTCCAGACCGGTTCGGGCCTCTTCTTCAATGTCGGCCCCGTCCTTTCCATTAACATGTCTTCCGAAGTTTCCCTGTCCATCATGACTGCCGACGCAGAAGACTACACTGCAACTGCAGTATTCGGAGCCATCGCCGGACTCGGCTATTCCATCAATCTCGGAAACGGCCAGATGATCGACCTCGATTTCCGCTTCCAGATGGGCTTCACCAGCTTGGTCAAGGACGATATCGAAATCCCGGGAGAAGAAATCAAGCTTGACGGAACCAAGATTCTCGACCCGAAGGATTTCAACTTCAGCCTCGGAATTGCTTACTGGTTCATCTAATTGCTTAAGACAGCAAAAATACTTATGGTCGCTGCGCTCTCCTTGGGTGCAGCGTCTTTTGCATTTGAATCAGGCAAAGCGGCAAAACCGTTCCATTTCGGCCTCTCGGCAGTCGGCAGCTATATCGACATCTGGCACCTGGACAACGACGTATACGTCAAAAAGGTATCGGAAGTCGAAGAAGTCGATGGCCAAGAAGTTCACACCTACAAGGAACAGTGGCTCTCGGGCGGCGACGAATTGCGCGGCGTAGGAGGTTCCGTCGGCGTTTCCGCGCTCAAGGATTTCAACGATAATTTCTCGCTGCACCTTGACTTGTACGTCTCGCTGCGATACAGGTTCGTCGAGGCGAAGGAACACCATACCTCCGTAGAACGCACCGTAGCCAACGGCGAAACAATCGAGACGGAATTTAATAAAGCCTCGAAGGGAACGTACGACATCTCCCTGACGTACTGGCACCTGGACATGCCCATCAACGCACGCTACAAGCTGCCCTACGATTTTTATGTAGAGGCAGGCGCGTTCGTATCGTACATTGTCGCCGCGAACCTCAAGATTAAACTCATCTCGCTTGACTTTCAGTCTTACTCGGCAGGGATGGAGCTAGGCACGTCAGCCGGTTTCGGCAAGCGTTTCCAGCTGAGTTATGGCCGCAGTGTCGAGGCGTTCTCGCGATTCCTTTTCGGGCTTACCCCGCTGCTGAACGACAAGGTCAAGGAATACCTTTACGAACAAATTCGTCCGCGCGAATGGCTAGTGCAGGCCGGCGCGACATTCTACTTGTTCTAAGCGATTAATGGCCCTTGAGAGATAACTCAAGGGCCATCGTTATATGGAATAGCCCGCGGGATTCTCGCGGGCATTTATTTACTGCGAACGGTACATAAAAAAAGCCCCCTCGATGGTTTACCATCAAGGGGGCGAGAATCCAGCGGCGCCCTACTCTCCCGGGCCCGGGGGCCAGGTACCATCGGCGAAGGGAGGCTTGACTTCCGTGTTCGGAATGGGAACGGGTATGAC
>CADBLC010000335.1 GCA_902795385.1 Fibrobacter succinogenes
AGGCGCTCTCGCCAAGAAACACCGCATAGAGACGGACCCGAGCGCCCGCACGAACATCATGGATTACCTGCCCGGCATGGAAGTCATCCAGTCGGACATCGCCGACAAGGTTCTCTCCGAATCCGAGAACTACGATTACTCCAAGTACACCGGCAAGGACGTGAAGCGCGCCCTGGAACATGAACGTTGCACGCTCGAGGACTTCAAGGCGCTCCTTTCTCCCGCCGCCGCCCCGTACTTGGAACAGATGGCCGCGAAGGCGAAAATCGAGACGAGCAAGCACTTCGGTAACAACGTCTATTTCTTCACGCCGCTCTACATCGCGAACTATTGCGAAAACTACTGCGTCTATTGCGGGTTCAACTGCTACAACCACATCAAGCGCATGCAGCTCACGATGGAGCAAATCGAGCACGAGATGAAGGTCATCGCTGACAGTGGCATGGAAGAAATCCTGATTCTCACCGGCGAAAGCCGCGCCAAAAGCAGCGTGGAATACATTGGCGAGGCCTGCAAACTGGCCCGCAAGTATTTCCGCATGGTGGGCGTGGAAGTCTACCCGGTCAACGTCGACGAATACCGCTACCTGCACGAATGCGGCGTGGACTACGTGACCGTATTCCAGGAAACCTACGACAAGGTACGTTTTGAAAAGCTCCACCTGCTTGGCCACAAGCGCGTATTCCCGTACCGTTTTGACTCGCAGGAACGCGCCCTCATGGCGGGCATGCGCGGTGTCGCGTTCTCCGCACTCCTCGGCCTTTCGGACTTCCGCCGCGATGCTCTCGCATCCGCGCTGCACGTCTACTATCTGCAAAAGAAGTATCCGCACGCCGAGATGAGTCTCAGCTGCCCGAGGCTGCGCCCTATCATCAACAACGACAAGATTGACCCGCTCGACGTTCACGAGAAGGAACTCTGCCAGGTGCTCTGCGCCTACCGCATCTTCCTCCCGTTTGTGGGAATCACGGTCTCGAGCCGCGAAAGCAAGGAGTTCCGCAACGGCATCGTGAAGATTGCCGCGACGAAGGTCTCTGCCGGCGTTTCTACGGGCATTGGCGACCACGAAAGCAAGTACAGCGGTCACGATGACGGGGAAGGCGGCGACGAACAGTTCGAAATCAACGACTCGCGCAGTTTCAACGATATGTACGGCGACATCTCGGGCGAAGGTTTACAGCCTGTCTTGAACGATTACCTTTACGTGTAGGACTTACTTATGCGCAAAAATCTCGATACGACGCTTTACTTTATCACCGACAGCACTTGCGTTCCCGAAGAACGCTTCTTGCCCGTGGTGGAGGCGGCTTGCAAGGGCGGCGCGACGATTATCCAGCTGCGCGAAAAGGACAAGTCTACACGGGAGTACATGCGGCTTGCAACGGCGACGCACGAAATTACCGCCCGTTATGGAATCCCGCTGATTATCGATGACCGCGTGGACGTGGCGCTTGCCATCGGTGCGGAAGGCGTACATGTGGGGCAGAGCGACATGCCTGCGCATCTTGCTCGCAAATTGATGGGCGATGACAAAATCGTGGGTGTTACGGCCAAGACGGTGCCGCAGGCGCTCGAAGCTTACGAGCAGGGTGCGGATTACTTGGGCTGCGGTGCGATTTACCCCACGACGACTCACGTAAATACGGTCATTACCCCGGTAGAAACGCTCAAGGACGTTGTGAAGGCCGTGCCCATTCCCGTCAACGCCATCGGCGGGCTCAACAAGGACAACATCTTTGTGCTGAAGGGTTCCGGCATCGCGGGAATCTGCGTTGTCTCCGCCATTATGAAAGTGGCTGATCCGGAGACTGCTACGCGCGAACTCAAACAAGCGTTTTTGGCGCTGTAGGTTCGACTAGTTTTTGCTTCCGTGAAGCTTCTGCCCGGCTTTGAGGGGTGCCCCCAATTTAAGATTGTTGATTCGGCAGAGCGATTCTATCGAAATGTTGAACCAGTTGGCGACATCCCCCTGGGAATCGCCCTTCTTGACAACGTAATAGTTGTACTTGGAGAGTTTGTTCTGAATTTTTCGATGGTCGGCGGTT
>CADBLC010000336.1 GCA_902795385.1 Fibrobacter succinogenes
AAGGACTGGGAAGGACGTACCCGCAGTACCGACCAGATTGTCGACTCCCTGCGCCCCTACCTCGCCGACATCCCGGACGCCTACATTTCCATCAAGTCCGCTTCGGCTTCCGAAATGAACAACAACTCCGCCGGCGACGTGGTGCTCGAAGTGAACGGCCTGCACGCGGACTCCGTCATCAAGGCCTCGCAGCTCGTGATGGACCGCATCAAGGATGAAATCGACGGCATCGTGGACCTCAAGACGAGCTACGAAGCGGGTAAGCCCGAAATCCGCCTTGTCCCGAACCGCCAGGCCCTCGCCGACTACGGCGTGACGCTCCAGACGGTCGCCACGTACAACTACATCGCGGTGAGCGGCTACGAAGCCGGCCAGTACACCGAAGACGGCGAAGAATACGACGTGTACGTGCGCATGATGGAAAAAGACCGCCAGAGCCATACCGACATCGAGAACCTGCCGATTCTGACCCCGAAGGGTTACCTGAACGCAAGCGAACTGTTCTACATCGAAGACGGTGCCGGCCCGACCCGAATCGACCGCAAGCGCAAGCGCACCCGTGTCGACGTATCCATGAACTTGCTCCCCGGCCACACGACCGGTGAAGTCATGGGCAAGGTCGGAGCTCTCGCCGAAAGCATGAAGGGAGAACTCCCCGAAGGCATCTCCTTCAGTTTCGGTGCCCAAGCCGACATGCAGAACGACATGGTGGCGGAATTCAAGACGGCCATCCTCATGGCCATCATCCTCACCTACATTTTGCTTATCGCGCTCCTCGAAAGCTTCGCACAGCCCTTCATCATCATGACGACCATCCCGATGGGTGCCATCGGCGTGCTGCTCTCGCTCGTGTTCACGGGCAAGGCGCTCTCGATGATCGCCCTCATGGCCATAGTGATGCTTATCGGTGTGGTGGTGAACAACGCCATTCTTTTGCTCGACGAAGCGAACAGGCTGTTGCGCAGCGGTAGCATGGGACGCAGGTCGGCCATCATGACTGCTGCCAAGACAAAATTCCAGCCCATCGTGCTTGCGACCGTCGCCTCCGTGGTAGCCCAGCTCCCGCTGGCATTCGCACTCGGTGGTAACGTGGCCGCCATGACCCAGCCGATGGGTATCGCCTCCGTGGGCGGCCTCATCGTGTCGGCCATCCTTACGATGTACCTGGTACCCACGTTCTTCTGGCTCCCGAACGCCCTCTTCCACAAGGCAGGCAAGGGAATCAAGAAGATCAAGAAGAAAATGAGCAAGAATTAACGTAGAGAGAGAAAGAACCCTGCCCCACGGGCAGGGTTTTTCGTATATTTTGGTCATGGCAACCTTTATTACGAGGGAAAAGGCACACGAAGCCGGTGTGCTGAGCGTTGCCATTTCCGACATCCATGACGAACTCACGCTGGAACGCATCCGCTTCCAGAGCGGTTGCAGGGTCATACCCGAACAGCACTCGGAAGCCGAAATCAGGCAGATGGTCCGTGCGCGTTCACGCAAGGACTCCGACAGCATCTTGCAAAGCATCGCTTCGCAGGCCGGGCGCGAGAGTTCCTGGGAATCGGAACCCATCATCAACCTCGTCGATTCGCTGCTCGATACCGCGATAAGGCAGAAGGCGACAGACATCCACATCGAGCCTTCGGAAAAGGGACTCCGCATCCGATTCCGCATCGACGGGATGCTTCGCGAGCACAAGCTTCTACCCGCCTGGATTGCAGAACCCGTACTCGTGCGGCTTAAGCTGCTGGCAAGCGTCGACATCACGGAACGAAGGCTCCCCCACGACGGAAGTTTTGTGTTCGAGAGCGCCTGCGGGAACGCGAACATCCGACTGAGCACACTCCCTGTGCAGGGCGGCGAGCAGGCCCTCGAGAAATGCGTGCTGCGGTTATTACAGACAAAGGATGACGGTGCAACGCTCGACAGCCTGAATTTCCGCCCAGAAATATTGCAGGCACTGCGACACGCGTTCAAAGCACCGCAAGGGCTTTTCTTGGTCACCGGCCCCACCGGGAGCGGCAAGACGACAACGCTATA
>CADBLC010000337.1 GCA_902795385.1 Fibrobacter succinogenes
TAAAGTTTCCATCCGCAACCAGGGTTCCGATAAGGCCACCCACATACATACCGTCGGCAGTCGTCACCTGGAAAGAACCCTTTACCGTATTGTTGTAAAAACCAGTCCAACCGGAAACCACATTGCCCACGAGGCCGCCGACCTGCGCACCACTGGCATAATCTTCGGAACCGGACTTGTATTCCAGATCGACCGTATTGTTACGCATGACAACAACACCCGATACCACCTGCGTTATAATCGCACCGGTAGTCTCCGAGCTATGAATATAAGCCTTATCGATAACGATGTTCTCGAAATAGATGGTATCTTTGGAATCAGGCATGACAGGGCCGAAAAGAGCCGAACCCATGATCGAATTCACATCTTCGTCGACAAACAGGTTCGAAATTTTGTGGCCACCGCCATCATAGCTTCCGGAAAACGGACCTATCGCCCTCCAGTTGCCTTTGTTGCGACCACACACGCTCGAGAGGTCGATATCCGCGGTCTGCTTGAAGAACATGCCTTCACCCATATTCTTGATTTGCACACCCTTGTACTTAGTCCCGGCAATCACGGCCAGGCGCAGGTCTTCCAAATCCTCCACGGATTCCACGGTAAGCGGGTTCGCCCTGGAACCATCTCCAGCAGCCCAAGCGCCAACCATAGAAAGCATAACAGCAAGAACGAAGGAACGCATATTCTTTCTCCTTTCCTTTATAAGTATTTACACCCTATAAATTAGCTTATTTTAAACAAAAAAGTCCATCGGGCACGCCGACAGACTTGTTTTGTGCAAAAAAAAGTGATTCAGTATTACTTTTTCGCCATCAGGTATTACGCCTCGACCGATTTTCCCTTCTCGACGGCGTCGGCGAGGCTCATGCCGGTAAAATCCTGAGCGCTGAACCAGCGACCGCTCTTCTTGTCGTCGAGGAGTACAGAGACCATCGAGCCCGGGATAACCGTTTCGGGAGCGTTGGGGGCGTTCGGGCCACCGAGATCGGTGCGGAGCCAACCCGGATCCATCACGTTCATCATCACGTCGGTGCCGTTCAGCTTGCAGGCGAAATCCTTCACGAACTTGGTGAGGGCGGCCTTGGCACAGGCGTAGCCCATGAGCTCGGGTTCGTTCGCGATGCCGCTCGTGGTAAGCTGCATGCGGCCAAAGCCGCGCTTGATCATGCCCGGCAAAAAGTGGTAGGCAATCTTTACCGGAGCCAAGAAGTTCACCGCCAGGGCCTGGTGGAAATCTTCCATGGTGTTGGTGAGGTAGTCGGTAAAGTAGTGGCTCATGAGGCCCGCGTTGTTGAACACGATATCGACCTGCACGCCCCACGAATCAATTTCAGCAAGGGCGGCATCGATTTCGCAGGCAACCTCGAGATTACAGCCCACGGCACGGCATTCGACACCCAGTTTCTTGATTTCGGCCATTACGGGTTCGGCATGGGTCTTGTCGCGCCCCTGCAGAATGATGTTCGCACCGAGTTTTGCCATTTCGATGGCGGTGAGACGGCCTACACCGCGGCAGCCGCCGGTAACTAGAGTCCATTTGCCCTTGACATCTATCATAATCGTTTCCTTTTGCGCGATTCCGCATTTTTTGAAAAAAATACACTCTAGAGCGCGTTACCGGATGTTATCGGAGGGTAAAAAGCGTTTACGGGCGTAAATGAGGGTTATTTAGCCCATTTGTTAACTAGAGTTTACATTTTGGCGTGTTCAAGGTGTTCAACCGCCACATTCGTAACAGAGAAGTTTACATTCAGCCGTGCGCCGCGGCACAAAAAATGCCCCAGAATTTACAAGTCTACAACCGCCCTTTTCACTATTTTGGCAGTAAAATTTAAGATAAATTAAAGCATTTGGAGAGTCCGGACCCACATAACAACGGGGATTGCAGCCCAAAAAACGCAAAAAGCCCCTGCCGGGGTGACAGGGGCTCTTTTTGCAGACGATCGACCCGAGGTCCTCACGTCTACATGAATAAATGTAGCAGTATTTTTCGCTAAGTGTATGTAAAATCTTGATTTACAAA
>CADBLC010000338.1 GCA_902795385.1 Fibrobacter succinogenes
GGGCCTGGGCGTGTGCAACAGCCTGTTTGCCGTGAAGAGCGGCGCTACGATGGTGCAGGGCGTGGTGAACGGTTACGGCGAGCGTTGCGGAAACGCGAATCTCACGACCATCGCTGCCGACCTGCATTTCAAGATGGGCGCGAAGTTCTTTGCCGCTAAAAAGATTGCAAGGCTCCGCCAGCTGAGCAGCAACGTGGACCAGATTGTGAACCTGCCGAGCGACGTGCATGCCCCGTACGTGGGCGATGCGGCGTTTGCGCACAAGGGCGGTGCCCATATCGACGGCGTGATGAAGGTCAGCCGTAGTTTCGAGCATATCGACCCGCACGAAGTCGGCAACGACCGCGTGTTCGTCACGAGCGACCAGGCGGGCGGTTCCCTCGTCGTGGAAAAACTCAAGGCCATCAAGCCGGGCATCGACAAGAAGGACCCGGTGGTGGGCAAGCTCCTCACGCTCATCAAGGAACGCGAGAACGCCGGCTGGCACTTTGACAGTGCCGAGGCGAGCTTCAAGCTGCTCGTGTACCGCCACCTGGGCATGGTGCAGGAACCGTTCAAGGTCCTGAACTATCGCGTCATTGAAGACAAGACCCCGCAGGGCGTGTCCGTTTCGCAGGCGACTGTCAAACTCCAGATAGGCGACAAAATCAGCCATCAGGTGAGCGAAGGTGACGGCCCGGTGAACGCTCTCGATGCGGCGCTGCGCAAGGCTTTGCTCCCGTTCTTCCCGAACATGGCGAAGGTCAAGCTCGATGACTACAAGGTGCGCGTGCTCGGGAGCAAGGTGGCTTCTGACGCTACCGTGCGCGTTTGGACGACATTTGGCGACGAGAAGGGCTACTGGAACGTGGTCGGCGTCTCGAGCAACATCATCGAGGCGAGCTGGATGGCGTTTGTCGACGGCCTTACCTACAAGATTCTTGTCGATAACAAGGTTATCGAGAGTGCGTACAAGCATATCGACGTGAAGCCGGTTGTCGCGAAGGCCGCCGTGAAGGAAGAAGAACCCGCTCCCGAGAAGGCCAAGAAGTTGAGTGCCCGCAAGGTGAGGAACCTTGCCGACATCACGAGACGTAAAAGATGAATGTATCGTCATTCCGGGAGCGGATCGAGTCCGCTATGACGTTATACCTTTAACAATGGAGTTATCAATCATGATTATTACGAAAGTCACTCCGAAATCTGCTGAAATTGAACGCATTTGCGGGCGCGAAGTCGCCCCGAGCAAGGAAATTCACGACAAGGTGATGCAGATCCTTGCCGACATCAAGAAGGGTGGCATCGCGAAGGCGACGGAATACGCCCAGAAGTTCGACGGCCTGAAGGGCAAGAACATCCGCGTGCCGGTTTCGGCCATCGCGAAGTCTGCCGCCAAGTGCCCGAAGGAACTGCAGAAGGCCCTGAAGCAGGCCATCAAGAACGTGCGCGACTTCCACAAGAACCAGATGGAAGAATCCTGGCTCATGGAAGGCAAAGACGGCGTGGTTCTCGGCCAGCGTATCCGCCCGATGAAACGCGTGGGCCTCTATGTGCCTGGCGGTGCGGGCATCTACCCGAGCACCGTCATCATGAACGCGGTCCCGGCTCTCGTTGCCGGCGTGGAAGACATCGTGGTCGTGACCCCCATCAAGGGCGAAATCAACCGCGCTGTGGCTTTCGTGCTCCAGGAACTCGGCATTACTGAAGTTTACCACATCGGTGGCGCACAGGCGATTGGCTTGCTGGCCTACGGTGCAAAGGATGCGAAGGGCAAGACCGTCGTGGAGCGCGTCGACAAGATTGTGGGCCCGGGCAACGTGTTTGCCGCCATCGCCAAGAAGGAAGTCTTCGGCGTCGTCGATATCGACATGGTGGCTGGTCCCAGCGAAGTGCTCGTGATGGCTGACAACACCTGCGATCCGGACTTTGTGGCTGCTGACCTCTTGAGCCAGGCGGAACACGGTTCCGGCTTCGAGGCGGCCATCTGCATTACCGACAACATGGAAACCGCCCAGATGATTAGCGCCTGCGTGGATGTCCAGGTCGAAAATTCCCCGAAGCGCGAACTCCTTGAGAAGGTGCTGGGCAACTTCGGGCGCATCCTCGTGGTGAAGGACTGGTTCGACGGCGTGGAAATTGCAAACCGCATCGCTCCGGAACATTTGGAAGTGATGACTGCCGAAGCCGAATCCATGGCGGCGCAGATCGAGAACGCGGGTGCCGTGTTTATCGGCCCGTGGTCCTCTGAACCGGTGGGCGACTACTTTGCGGGCCCGAACCACGTGGCTCGGCGTGTACGACTTCCTCAAGCGCATGAGCATCATCCGCTACAGTGAGAAGGCCATCAAGAAGAACGCGAAGGCCATTGCCGCCGTCGCGAACGAAGAAGGCTTTATCCACCACGCTGCTGCGGTTCTCAAGCGCCTCTAGGCGTCTTTAATCGCTAGTTCGTAAAGTCTTTGAACGTCGCCGAGGTCCTTGATGAGGGCTTCGGCGATTTCTGTTGTGGGGCAGTAGCTTTCGTCGGCGTCGGTCTCGAAACGCACGCTGTCGGCTGGGATGAGGGGGATTGCCGCCACGGTAGACTTTTTGCGGAAGCTGTCCTTGTGCAGCGAGAAGATGGCGCCCAGTTCGATTCCGGTGCGCACGGCAGATACGTCGCCGCCAAAGCGGTGGAATATGGGCCGCGGGACATTGACCGTTGCCGTGGAATTGCCGTGCGGGCTCGCCTTGAATCCCGCCTCCCGCAGTACCTTCACGATTCTCATGTAATCCCCGACGCAGTGGATCTGGAGGTCGCGTCCAAGCTCGAGCGCGAGTTCCGCCTGTCGCCTGAAAACGCTCTCCTGCACACCCCCGGGTTCGTACCCCGGGAATCGTCTGTCGAGTCCCGCTTCGCCGACCTGAGCGTCCGTGTCGCTTTCCAGGAACTTCCGGAGCGTCGCGAAATCCTCTTCGGTGGCCTTTTCCGCAATCATCGGGTGGATGCCATAGGCCGCGCAGTTCACCTCTGCGCATTTCCCCGTACAGCTCACCTCCGCGCGGTTCAGGTCGCGCACCTTAGCCCATTCCCAGGGTTCGCAGCCCACGTCCACATAGTGGTAACCGCGGCGATTGAGCTCGTCGGCGATGTTTTCAGGATTACTTAATCTGGCTAAATGGAGGTGAAAATCGTGCATCGTGCAGAATATAACATGTATAACCTTGTTTTTGCACGGATTTGTATTCAAAAAAAGCTTTTTCAGTTGTTTTTCTTTTGGAAAAAGCGTAATTTAAGGGGGAGCCCTGCCGATAGGGCTTTAAGCAACAAAAGGAGTACTTATGCGCGATTTGCTTGAAAAAGCGTTGAAGAAGGGTTTGAGTGTCGTCTTTTCGAATGAGAACGGTTTTGCCGTCATTCGCATATTGAAGGGGGACGATGTTGTTGCGAGCTGCAGCCTTGGTTCGGCCAGTTTCCGTGACTCTGTCGAAGATTCCCTGCAGGCGCTTCTCCTTGACCTGGAACGCAAGGGAGTCTAGTTCGCTTTATTTTTTTTGCTAACGAAAAAGCCCCGGTTGAACCGGGGCATTTTCTGTAAGCTTAACAAAGCCTGTGAACGGAAAAGGCCCGTATTAACGGGCCTTTGCAGTGAGAGCGAGCGCCAGCCCTGTACTTGATTTACAGAATCTAGCGCGAGCGGTCTCGTTAGTTTATGCGACCGACGAGGTTGCCGGAGAGCATGTAGTCCTTGGTGCTGCCGAAGCTGTGGAAGCCGGCAGAGAGGCTGAAGCGGTCCGTAAAGGCCTTCTCGAGGTAGATGGCTCCGAGGACGTCCTTCACGTGCTTGGCACCGGGAGTCTTGAAGTCTTCGTAGTCGTGACGGTCCTTGATCCATTCGCCTTCGAGGATGATGCGGTCAACAATCTTCGTTTCGAATGCCACGCCGCCCGTGACCGGAATGACCATGTCGTCGTTCGGGTCGATGTTCAGGAGGGCTGCTTCGGCGAAGATGCTGAAGGTGTTCTTCACGACCGGGAGCAAGAACTTGAGCGAGGCGTTGTGTACCACGTCGACGTCGGCATCGTAGACCTTGTCGAAGATGTTGCTGCGGTAGGCGAGCTGGACATTCAGGTCGTGGAGGCTTTCGTCGAGGTTGTCTGTCGGGGTGAAGCCGAACTGCAACTGGTTCTCGGAGGGCTGGGTCGACATGAAGCCGGTGAGGTATCCGTCGACGTAGCCGCCGAAGTAGTCGCCGTTCTTGTCGGTGTTGTCCCAACGACCGACCTTGAATACAAAGTTATCGGTATTCTGCATGGCCCATGCTTCGTCGAGGCTGAAGTAGTCTTCGACACCCTTGTCGGTGCCTTCGCGGAGGGCTTCCTTCTTGGCCTTTTTGTCGATGTTGTCGTCGCTCATGCGGAGGTCGCCCGGGTAGAAGGCGATGCCGATCTTGCCCTTGAAGTCTTCACCTTCGGCAAGGACTGCGAAGTTGGCTTCGCCGTTCCACGTCTCGAGGTTGTCGCCGTACGGGTCGTCTTCGGTAGCCCAGAATACCTTGCCGGCTTCCAATTCAAAGTCAGCCTGGATGTCGAAAGCGAGGCTCTGCGTTTCTACAACGGGCTTGGCAATCATTTTTTTCTTTTTGCGTTTTTTCTTCTTGGCGGGCTTCTGTTCCGGTTCGGCGGCTGCAACTTCGGTTGCCGGAGCGGCGGAATCGGCGACTGC
>CADBLC010000339.1 GCA_902795385.1 Fibrobacter succinogenes
ACCACCCGAAATCATCTTTCCAAAATTCAAATTTTCAGCAAAAGTTGTATAAGTGGTTTTATATACCTTATCATATATATCTACCGTTCGGTACGTCTGACCGTCACGCGGGTCAGTGAATTCGCCGTACTCCACGTCCGGATTAAACTGTTCCGTCATGTCATAATAGCGGCTGCTACTAGACCTATTTGCATACTCCATGGAATCAAGATTAAGCCATTGCCCTCCATGGCAAATCATTTGATGATCGGTCCCAATCCAATAAGTTTCCCCCTCACAGTCTTCCGTACATTCCGCTAGGCACTGATATTTTTTAGACAAGGAGCTGGAAGACTCCCCCGCACTACTCGATGCGCTCGTATTCTTGCCGGAACTTGAAGATTTTGCGCTGCTGCTGGATTTGTCTCCATTGCCGTCACTGGTCCCGTCGCTGCTGCTCAGGATTTCGCTAGACGAGGATTCCTTCTCCGGCTCAACGAAGCTGCTGCTGTCATCATCACCGCAGGCGGTAAAGGACATGGTTATGGCGAATAGTGCCAGGGTAAGGAATCTGCAAAATCTCATTCGTTCGTCCATTTTTTCATAAAATAATAAAAAACTTTTTCTGCACAAGCATTACATACAAAAGAAAGGCTCCCCGAAGGGAGCCTCTTCATTTACAGTTCTAGCCGATTATTCGAACGGAACGAGTTCCACGCGGCGGTTCTGCTTGCGGCCCTTCTTGGTGCCGTTGCTTGCGATGGGCTTTTCACCACCGTAACCGACAGCGCGCAGGCGGCTCGCCTCGATACCCTTCATCACGAGGTAGTTGACCACGGCGAGAGCACGGTTCTCGGAGAGTTCCTTGTTCTTCTTCGCGCTACCCACGTTGTCCGTGTGGCCCTGGACTTCGAGCTTGGAGTTCGGAATCTGCTGCATCAAGGCCACGATGTCGTTCAAGGTTCCATAGCTGTTCTTGGTGAACTTGGTGGAATTCGTCTTGAATTCGATACCCTGCTTGAGCTTGTTCAGATCCTGCTTCTTGTCGGTCGGGCAGCCCTTGGCGTCGATCTTGATACCTTCGAGCGTGTACGGGCATTTGTCCTGGTAGTCGGCCACGCCGTCCTTGTCGGTATCCATCGGGCAGCCGGTGCTATCCACGGCGACATCCTTCGGCGTATTCGGGCACTTGTCAACGCCATCGGAGACACCGTCCTTATCCGCATCGAGCGGGCAACCCGTAGAGTCAACCGTCACGCCTTCCTTGGTGTTCGGGCACTTGTCGAGATCGTCCGGAACGCCGTCCTTGTCGAAGTCGAGCGGGCAACCGTTAGCGTCGACCGTAGAGCCAATCGGGGTCTGCGGGCACTTGTCAAGTTCATCGGGCACGCCATCCTTGTCGGCATCCGTCGGGCAACCCGTGGAGTCAACAGGAACGCCGGGCTTGGTGTTCGGGCACTTGTCGAGAGCATCCGGGATGCCGTCGCCGTCGAAGTCGCCTTCGCAACCTTCGGCGTTCACCTGGGCACCGGCCCTAGTATTCGGGCACTTGTCGAGAGCATCGGGCACGCCATCCTTGTCGGCGTCGGCCGGGCAACCGACGGAGTCAACCGGGATACCGGCCTGGGTGTTCGGGCACTTGTCGAGAGCGTCGGGCACGCCATCCTTGTCGGCGTCGGCCGGGCAACCGGTAGAGTCAACAGGCAAGCCAACAGCGGTATTCGGGCACTTGTCGAAGGAATCGAACACGCCGTCCTTGTCGGTATCGGCCGGGCAACCGGTGGTATCGACAATAATGCCAGCCTGGGTGTTCGGGCACTTGTCGTTGGAATCGTCGATGCCGTCCTTGTCGAAGTCGCCTTCGCAACCGAACTCATCAATCACAGCTCCCTTCCTGGTCCTCTGGCACTTGTCGAGGCCATCGAACACGCCGTCGCCGTCAGCATCGCTCGGGCAACCCACAGAGTCGATAATAGCACCTTCCAGAGGTATGGGCGCAAAGGTCGTTCGCATCGGAAACGCCATCTTCGTCTTCGTCCTTGACCATCGGGGCGCCATCGAGATGCCAGCTCAGCATGGCCACGGCGGCGTAGAGCGGGCCCGGAGTGTAGCAGTAAGTAGCCTTGGAGTCGCCCTTGCCCTTGTAGTTGAGCTTGTAGTTGGAGCAACCCTTCATTTCTTCGGCCGGGTCGTAGTTCATGTTCTTGAAGTTACGCACAGAGAAGTCGAGGCCAATGCCCATGTCGACATTGTGTCCGAGATGGAAGCGTAAGCCCGGGGTAATGTACATCGGGTCGGTCTTCGCATCACGCGGGAAGTCAGAGTTCTCGACACGCATTTCGCCGGAGTATTCCAGGAACATGTCGACGGACTCGTTCAGAAGCAGGTTGAAGCCAACGTCGTAAATAACGGCGTCAGATGCATCGGCACCGAAGGCATGCACGTAGCTGCCATGGCCGTTCAAGCGGATAGGAGCGCCAATCTTGGAGAAGTCAAGTGTCATCACGAGACCTGCACCCCCAGTCCATGCTTCGGCAGTGAACGGCTGGGTGTTACCGTTGTCGTCCAGGTACCACACGTGGCGGGGACGCACACCGGCGGCCTTCTTACCCGTGGGGGCATAAAGGTCGAAGATACCAGCGAGCGCGAACACGGTCTTTTCGTTACCGAACGGGGCGCGAATCTTCATCCACATGTCGATATCGCCCTGGCCGGCTTCCCACATGCCGTTCCTCGCGGCA
>CADBLC010000340.1 GCA_902795385.1 Fibrobacter succinogenes
TCGCAGTACTGCTTGGCGGAACGCTTCTGGGCGTGTTCGTAAGATTCAACGATGACTACGCCGGCACCTTCGCCGAGCGTGATGCCGTTGCAGTGGTTGAACGGGGAGCAGCCGTTCTCGTCGAGAGCGTGCAGCGAAAGGAATCCGGAGTAAGGCACGGAAGCAAACGAGTCCGCACCGCCGGCGATGACCACGTCGGCCTTGCCGGCACGGATGAGGTCGCAAGCCATGGCGATGGAGAGCGTACCCGCAGCACAGGCGTTAGCGACGTTCGTGACGATTCCGCCCGCATGGCAGCATTCCGCCACCTGCGAAGCGATGGCCGCGATGGGCATCTTGGGGATTTCCAGGGCGTCCTTGCCGTGACGATGATACTTTTCGACACTGAGGACACCGCCTACGCAGCTACCGATTATCACGCCTACGCGCTGGTTGTCCGCGAAATCGTCGAGTCCTGCATCGCGGAGAGCTTCCTTGGCAGCCTTGATGCAGAGTTTGGAGGCCCTGTCCTTCTCGTCGGGGCAATCGATGTCGTCCAGTGTATCGCAGTTCACCTCGGCGGCCAGGTCCGCATAGCAGTCCTTGGTGTCTACCGAGGTCGTCTTGTGGATGCCCGAGACAGAGGCAAGGGCATTCTTCCAAGTTTCTTCTACATTGTTACCGATGGCGCAAATGACGCCGAGGCCCGTAACTACACAACGATTGTCGACAGGGATCATATCACTCCAAAAAGAATTCGTCTAAAAATTAAGCCTTGTTGGCTTCGATGTATGCGGCGATGGTATCGATGCTCTGGAAGTGTTCCTTGCCGACACCCGTCATGGATACGCCAAAGTTATCATCGACGAAGGAGATGATTTCGAGAGAGTCCACGGAATCGAGGCCGATTTCGTCACCGAAAAGCGGAGTGTCGAACTTCAGGACATCGCCGTCCACGCCGAGATCGGACATGAAGAATTCCTTGAGCTTGTTTTTCATTTCTTCGTTGTTCATTTTATCCTCATTGATTAAATTTTTGCGACAAAGATAGTAAAAATGTGTGTTTTCCGAGTTCGGACCAAGGCAAAAATGGACAAATTGCCTAATTAGCGGATAAACGGCATACCTTGTGTATGTTTTCCGGCACAAAAAAATAAACGTTTACAAAGCTTCAGTTCTTTCTATATTTGCCCACCAGTTACGTAAAAAAAAGGAAATATCATGTGGGATAAGTCTTATCTGGAAAAATTGAACGAATACAAGGCGAAATCTGTCGCCGGTGGCGGCGCTGCCCGTGTTGAAAAGCAGCACTCGCAGGGCAAGCTTACCGCCCGCGAACGCCTCGAAATCCTTTTTGACAAGGGAACTTTCCGTGAAATTGGCGCCCTCCGCGTCTCTACGAGCCTCGATTTGCCCGAATCCAAGAGAATTTTTGGCGACGGCGTCGTGACTGGCTACGGCAAGGTCAACGGAAGGACCGTCTATGTCGCTTCCCAGGACTTTACCGTGAGTGGCGGTTCGCTCGGTTCTGCACACGCGAAGAAGATTTGCCAGGCGATGGACTTGGCTCTTGAATCCATGGCCCCGTTCGTGTGCATCAACGACGGCGGTGGCGCCCGTATTGAGGAAGGCGTGAACTCCCTCGACGGTTACAGCGGCATCTTTACCCGCAATACGCTCGCTTCGGGCATCATTCCGCAGATTTCCGTGATTCTGGGACCCTGCGCCGGTGGTGCCTGCTACTCCCCCGCCATCACGGACTTCATCTTCATGACCGAAAAGACGAGCCAGATGTTCATCACGGGCCCGGGCGTCGTGAAGGCCGTGACTGCCGAAACGGTTTCTCCCGAAGGCCTTGGCGGTGCCGGCGTGCACTCCACGAAATCCGGTGTTTCGCATTTTGTGTGCAAGGACGACAGGGAAACCCTCGAAGCCGTGCGTAACCTGCTCAGCTACCTGCCGCAATCGAACCTCGAAAAGCCGCCTCGAAAAGCCGCCTGTGGCCGAAAAGTCGAAGGCTGTAGACAAGTCCAAGGAAATCGAGGAAATCGTCCCCGACAATTTCAAGAAGGGCTACGACGTTCGTAACGTGATCGCGACTTTCGCCGACAAGGACAGCTTCCTTGAAATCCAGAAGGATTTCGCCCGCAACGTGGTCATCGGCTTTGCCCGCATGGACGGCAACGTCGTGGGTATCGTCGCGAACCAGCCGAACTTCATCGCGGGTTCGCTCGACGTGGACGCTAGCGACAAGGCGAGCCGCTTCGTGCGCTTCTGCGACTGCTTCAACATTCCTATCCTTACGCTGGAAGACGTCCCGGGTTACATGCCGGGCACCAAGCAGGAACACAACGGCATCATCCGCCATGGCGCCAAGCTTTTGTACGCCTACGCCGAAGCGACCGTGCCGAAGGTGACGCTCATCCTCCGCAAG
>CADBLC010000341.1 GCA_902795385.1 Fibrobacter succinogenes
CGCAGTAAAGCAGGCGGAACCAGCCACACCGCCCAGGAACACTTCGGCTTCCAAATCCGTAACGGCGGCGGCACTGGCAGCGACTCGAATCGTACCCTTGCTCGTAGAGCCCACGATAGACACGAAGGCATCGTTGTCGTTATTGGGGACACCAACCGTGGAACATTCCGTGGTGGTACCAAGCAAACCGCCCGCATAGTAGTGGTAAGAAACGTCGGAGGTCAGGGAATCGGTAATGTCGACCGTGGCAGTGCTATTCTCGATTTTGAACAGGTTTCCGAGTCCGTTTCCATTGCCGGTAACATTATTGAATGTGGCACGGCCAACGAGACCACCGGCATATACGTTATCCGACACGCCCTTCATAATGCGGACCTTGCCGACAACGGCGTTGCGGATTGTAAAGTCCCTTACAGCACCGAACGGCATGTACGCCACTTCGCCAAAAAGCCCGCCCATCGCGCGGCCGCCCGAAATCGTTGTGTAACCGGCGCCACTATCCGGTCCAGCAGGTTTAAAGTCCAAAGTATCGTTGAACGAAACATAGTCCTGGTACTTGTAGGCCAGTATGCCGGCAATGCCACCCAGGGCAGACGGAGTATTCAGGCCGCTGTTGTCACGGACCTTGCCACGAACGCGGATATTGTACAGGGAGTCCTGCACGGCCATACCCACGACACCGCCCAAAAACACCGTGTATTCCGACGGCCACGTGGAATAATTTTCGTGGAGGACATTGGAGAACATTTCACCAACAACGTTGCCTGCAAAGTTTCCGTCGTAGGGAGTAATTTCGATATCGTTGGAGACCATCAAATCGTCTGTCGCCAAGATATTGCGAACCGTAGAATTGCCGACATAACCAGCAACGCCACCAGCAATGGGCGCATTGATGGTCACGTCTTCCAAGGTTACGTTTTCAATCGTTGACATAGCGGCCATACCGAAAAACGCACCGACCGGGTAAAAGTCCTTGCCGGCAGCCGTCGGTTCGCGATCTTCGCGGGAATCCTTGATAACAATGCGGACATTCTTGACAAGGACATTGCCCGCATAGCCCTCCGGCATGGCGCCAAAAAAGCCGACAGGGCCACTCATGACGCTATCTTTAATGTCGTGTACATAGCAGAGGTTCTTGATAATCTTGTTATCACCCTGGAACGCCTGCTTGTTCAAGAAGGGCAGCGGATGGAGTTGGGCGTCACAGGATTCGGCAGCGGTATTTGCATCAAACCCACCCAAATCGATATCGGACGCAAGGTGCAGGGGCACATTGTTCTTGTCGTTCCAAACTTCACCGACGAGCTCGGCCAGGGCCTCGTTCACCTCGGCGGCCGTGGTAAAGGGGCCAACCGACTTGAGGCATTCAACACCTTCTTTACACCCCGTAGCGGACTGGCTAAGATAAAGGTCGTTGTCGCAATTGGAAAAGCCCATGAAACCACCGGGCTCGCAATGTCCCTTGACCACATTGAAATACGCCATATTCTCGTTGAAAGCGCCAATAGCCGAACCGGCTGCGGCGAGCGTCAGCAAGCATCCCAGATACCAACGTGAACGAGTCTTTTTCATGCGAACCTCATGTCCTTCTTAAGTTTTCCCCTAGAAAATAATTTAAAAATCAACATATACATACCTTTATGTGAAACTTGCGTTTCATATAGACAAAAAGTAAACTTTTATTTACCAAAAATTGCCATTTTTTTGAAAATTGGGCCATTTTCGTCATACAAAAAACAGAAACGAGAAGATAAATTTGTTCTCAACTCACACACCAAAAAGTTCCAAAGGAGAACACATGAAAAAACTACTCTTGACTCTCGCACTCGTCTTCGGCATGGTTGCTACCGCATCTGCCGAGATCAACCTCGGTGGCCGTGCTGCCATCAACTTCGGTACCCTCACTGGTGACGCTGAAGACGCTCCGTGGGGCTTTGGCTTCAACGCCGGTCTCGCCTCCAAGTTCGGCATCAACGACATGTTCGCCGTCGCTCCCGAAGTCGGCATCAACTTGCATCGTTCTTCCGACGCTGTGTCCACCTGGTCTACCTGGTCCATCGATATTCCGGTGCTCGCCCGCATCAACGTAATGCCGGCCCTCTACCTCGAACTCGGTCCGCAGTTTTCTATCCTCCTCAGCAGCGTTTGCGAAACTGACATGATCGTCACGACGGTCGAATGGGACTTCGGTGACATGGAAATCCTCAACACCCTCGAAATCGGTCTCGCCGCCGGCGTTGGCTACACCGTTATGCCGAACCTCGACGTGAACTTCCGCATGAACCTCGGCTTCACCTCCATCATCGACGGCGACAAGGAACCGAAGATGAGCGCAGACGACGGCGACGATATCTTCTCCGCCATGGGCACTGCCGCTACCGGCGCCTCCTTCGGCGGCTACGAAGAAGAAGAAGACAGCATTGAAATGAACGCCTTCGGCGAATCCATCAAGCGCCTCCAGTTCCAGGTTGGCGTGACCTACTGGTTCATGTAATCAGAAATTCCCCAAATACTCAAAAAAACGGGTTTTCCGGCGAGGAAAGCCTGTTTTTTTTATTTTTTCGACCTTTCCGTGCCCAATTAAATGTTTTGTATATAGATTTAATGGCACACAAATTCCAAATTCTTAGGAGAATGCATGAAAAAAATATTCCTCTCTCTCGCACTCGTTTTCGGCATGGTTGCCACCGCTGCCGCCCAGGTCAACCTCGGTGGACGCATTGCGGGAACCATGAGCACCTTCACGGGCGAAGACGCCGAAGATGTTGACTTCTGGGGCGTCGGCTTCAATGCCGGCATTGCCGCCAAGTACAACATCAACGAAATGCTCGCTGTCGCTCCGGAACTCGGCGTCGATTTCCGCCGTATTGCCGATGACGAAGTCACCTTCTCCTTCTGGGTCCTCGAAATCCCGGTGATGATTCGCGTCAGCCCGATGCCGAACCTCTACATTGAAGGCGGTCCGACCATCGGATTCATCCTCAGCAACGACACCGACTACGACCTGCCGGAAGAACTTGAAGGCGTGACCATGATGGGTGCTGAAGACATCGGCGGAGCCATGTTCCCCAAGGACACCAAGACTCTCGAAGTCGGCCTCGCCCTGGGCGTTGGCTACACGGTCATCCCGAACCTCGACGTGAACTTCCGTTTCGCCATGGGCTTCACCAATGTATTTGACGATATCGACCTGGGCCCGCTGGCTCCGACGCAGGAAGTCGATATGCAGAACCTGCAGCTCTCCATCGGAGCCACCTACTGGTTCATGTAATCCGAAATTTTCCGGTTTTAACGCGTCCCGGGCTGTCCCCGGGGCGTTTTTTTGTGCTTTTTGGGCAACTGAAGGGCCCTTTTGTGCATTTTATCACAATCTAGGGGAATTTTATTACAAACAAGTCACATGTTTACTAGATTTTCCTTAGTCAACTATAACAAAGGAGTTCAAATGCACCGCATCCTTCGCAACCTGGAACTACTTCCCCGTCCAGGAAGCAGGCAAGGGCCAGGCCGAAATCGGCTTCAAGTACGGCATGCCTGCCGAAAAGGTCAGCACGGGCGACCTCTTGGCCGGTGTCCGCTACTCTGTCATCCAGAATTTGGAAGTGGCAACCGTGTTCGACTACAGGCTGTTCACCGACTATGATGGCTTTGATGGTCCCGATGGTATCGACAACCTCCCGATCATGCTCCGTTACCAGTTCATGCCCATCCTCAACGCCTTCGTCGACGTGTCCATCCCGATAGGTGACGAAGAAGTCGTTGGCTGGAATGACGGTCTCGGCATCTACCTCGGTGTCCAGTTCTCCCAGGGCTTCGGCATGGTGAACTTCGGTTCCGAACTCGGCCTCCAGATTCGTACCGAAGGTGACGACAAGATTTCTCCTCCGTACAACCTGCACATCGGTCTGGAAGGCGACTTCGCCGTGTCCCAGATGTTCACCCCGTACGTCGGACTTGACCTCGACATGTGGCTCGGCGAATTCACCCACGACGGCGACGCCGCTCCTGGTGCCGACGACAGCGGTACGTTCGGCATTGCCCCGTACCTCGGCGTGAATATTGCCATCAACCCGATGTTCTACGTCGACCTGAGCGCCCGCTTCGGTATCGGTGAAGACATGTACGGCGAAGACACCCCGATTTGGCTCACCGGCAAGTTCGGCATCAACTTCTAATCAGTTGAAAACCGTTTTGAATACGCTCCCGACCTGGTCGGGGGCGTTTTTTGTTTACCGAGATTTACGATTCTTATGTAAACATAAATTGAACGGCCCAGGTGCCCATTTTCATTGCCTACCGAAACACTTACAAGGAGTTTGGTATGCTGAAAAAAATTATTCTCGCTGCGGCCCTCGCCGTAAGCGCCACTTTTGCCGCCTGGGACTACTACCCGGTTCTCGAAGCCGGCAAGGGATCCGTCAAGGGCGGGCTCTACTACGACTGGGACCACGACTGGTCTCAGGCGGGCCTTGAACTGGGCGTCCGTTACACCCTCATCCAGAACCTGGAACTTTCCCTGCAGGGCTGGGGCTACCAGTTCTGGAGCGAAGTGGACTGCAAGGATTGCGTCAACGGCGGTGACGGTATGCGTGACCTGGCCATTGGCGTGCGCTACCAGTTCGACCCGATGGTCAACGCCTTCATCGACTTCCATCTCCCCGTTGGCAGCAGCGAAGTGACCAACGAAGAAATTTCCTTCTATGCCGGCGCCCAGTTCTCGATGGCCGTCGCTAGCGTTCCCGGTCTCAAGTTCGGTGCGGAAGGCGCCATTGACTGGGGCTTTGAACACGACAACTACGAACGCGGCCTCGACCTGCACCTGTCCGGCGAAGTCGGCTACACCGTCCCGAACGTGGGCATCACCCCGTTTGTGGGCCTCAAGATCAAGTACCGCCTCACCGAAAGCGAAGTGGAATGGGACGACGGCAAGGAACACGGCCAGAACGACGATGGCGACAAGCACATCTCCATCTGGCTCGGTGCGGACTACTTCGTGATTCCGAACCAGCTTGACCTCGTGGCTAAGCTGATTGTCCGTAGCGGCAGCCAGCTGCTCGGCGGTGACGCCACCGGCCTGTACGTCGGTTGCGAATTCTTCTTCTAGTCATTAGTTTTGCAAAAAGAAAGGCGTGCTGGAAAGCACGTCTTTTTTTATTGTGCGAATGCCACCCTGAAGTTTGCAGATTGATCCTGTCACCCTGGAGGGAGTCCGCAAGGACGACCGATAGGGTCCATCCTTTTCTTACAGGCGCTTGTATAGAACCGGATGGATCCTCTTCGGAGGATGACACGACCTTTGGCCGTGTCACTTCACATCGTATTCGGGAATCGGCAGGCTTTCGCCCGACTTCATCGCCCTGTCAAGCGCCGCGGACTTTTCCGGATCGAGCCACCAGTAAACCGGGATGGCGTCTTCGCGGTTAAAGTGGTCCAGCACCTTTTCGGGCATGCCGTAACGGTTCCAGTAGAGGATGCGGTGGTGGTCGCACTGCCACATGAGCACGTACGGCACAATTTCGGCGAGGCGGTTATCCAAAGCCTTCAGGATTTCGTTACGCTTGGCCAAATCGAATTCAGTCTTCTGCAAGTCGATGAGGCTGTCCACGACCTTGTCCTGCACGCCGGCTAGGTTGTTCGTACCCTTCTGGAGTGCGGTAGCGGAATGCCAGCTCGCTTCGGGGTCACGGAGGCGGCCAGCACCCCAGTTTACCCAGTACAGGTCGAAGTCGGCATCATCCAGGCGCTTGCGGAGCGTGCTCTGGCTCATCTGTTCGATAGTCGCCACCACGCCGACCTTCTTCAGGTCTTCCTGGAACAGCGTGAGGTGGCGCAGGTCTTCCTGGCTCGTGATGAAGTTGATGGCGAAGGCCTTGCCG
>CADBLC010000342.1 GCA_902795385.1 Fibrobacter succinogenes
GATTCCTTGCGGCTACCGTATCCCATGCTGGCGAGAAGTCTTTCCAAAGTCAAGGCAGGCATCATTCCTCCACGATAAAGGCAAGGATTTTCTTGCGGACATAACCGAGCTCGGGCAATTCACCCGTCTTGAGCACCTTCGCACGGCGACGCCAGAACAGGAACAGCAGAATCCCGGCATACAGCGCAAGTTCTGCGACGAACGCGAGGACTCGGCAAAGGTTCACCGAGGCGCAAATTTTCCCGGCCGCGTGCAGTTCACGTTCCATGCACCAGTCCATACGGATATCCCAGGCGGACAGATACGGGAAGCCCTTCATAATCCCGTTGAGCGCGGCTCCGTAGCCCATGGTCTTGTAATCCGCACGGATTCCTTCGGCATAGCAGTCCTCGAACTTGATGCGGAAGACGCGCACCAGTGAGGCGAGCAGGCGTTTCACGTAGCGGAAAGCACGGACGTCCATATCCGGCGTCAAGATGATGGTCCAGAACTCGGCATCGGTCAGGCTGCGCTTTTCCGGCTTCTCCTCTTCAGGTTTCTCGGGAGTCGCGGGAATCTCGGGTGCAGCGGGCTTTTCCGATTGTTCAATCTTTTCGCTCTTTTCAGGAGCCGCAGCGGGAGCCGGAGTCGCGGGTTCCTTTGGCTTCGAGGCTGTCTCCTGCGGTTGCAGCGTCTCTTGCGGGTTCGCGGTTTCCTGCGGCGCCGGGGCGCGCATAGGGGCGACAGGGGCGCTCTCGTGCACGGAAGCCGTATCTACGAAAGAAGGCGCAGCATCCCCGAAATCGTCTTCGGGTTCATCTTCCTTCTTCGACTTTTCTTTCCAGGCCTTTTCGTATGTCCACAGGAGTTTCTTGAAAAGAAAAAGCCGCACCAGAGCTCCCCTTTCTCCCAGATCAAATTCGGCATTGAACCTGAACGGGAAAAACAGAAGGACTAGCGCGACAACGCAGACAACAACCAGTAGCCAGAAAAGAACGCTACCCATTATTTCTCGGCTTCGTCAGCCTTCTTGCTAATGATGTCAATCAATTCGGCAAAGCTCTTGTTCTTCAGGATCTGGGAAAACTGGTCCTTGTAGTTCCTGGCAGTAGAGAGGTCGTCAATCACCAGGTCCCAGGCCTTCCAGTTGCCGTTCACCAGGCTCATCTTGTATTCGAGAACAGATTCCTTGCCGGCATTCCAGAGGTGGGCCGTCACGCGGGCTTCGGAATCGCCCTTCATCTTGGGAGCCTCGTAAACCGTGGAGTCGGCGCGGTACAGTTCCAGGCGCTTGGCGCTGGAATTGCGAACCATGCGCTGGAATTCGGCAAAATCGAACGAGTCGTTCAGGAGGCTCTTAACGCGCTCGGTTTCCTTGGCGTTACGGGAAGCCTTCTTGAGCAACGTCTGGAGCTCCGCATCCTTCTTCTTGATTGCGGCAACCGGATCGTCGGCAGCAAAAGCGAGCAACGAAGCGCATGCGATCACAACAAAAAACTTCCTAAACATCTAGTCCTCCTTTTTATTTAAACTTGGCGCGGAATTCGGAAAGGGACATGCCCATCCTCGAAATCAATTCGGCAAATTCCACATTATATTTGCATACCGCAAAATAGTAGTCCTTCTGCATATTCATATTCTGGGTATATGCAGAAACAAGTTCACCCGTCTTGGACTTGTCCAAATCGTACTGCATGGCGGCACCCTTCAGAATCGCATCCGAGGCACGCAGGCTTTCCTTGAGCGCCTCCATTTTCTCCTTGGCGGCCACCACCTGGTAGTACTGCTCTTCGGCCTTCGCCATGAGCCCTTCTGCGGCATAGCGGTCTTTCAGCTGCAGTCCGCGATAATCGGTTCTGGCGCTACGGTATTCTTCCCAATATTTCCAGAAGTTCAACCTATAGCGGAGTCCTATTCCAATAAGCCCGTCCAGCTTGTTCACGGCGTCTTCGGCAAACGCGTCCTTCTGCATTACGCTGCGGTTGCCCGCCCAGCTCTTTACGTATTCAACCTGACCCATAATAAAGAATTCGGGAGCCAACTTGGCTTCGGCCAATTGCATCTGCGTACGACGTGCTGTAATGCCGGCAGCGAGCTGTTTCAGTTCCGGATGGTTCTGCAAGGTAATCAGGCGAACTTCTTCTAACAGCGGTAGCGGCTCCGTTCGCGGGACAAGGCAGGTATCTTCGGCAACGAACACATCGTCGTCACGCAAGGCCAGCGAGAAGCGGATAGCGAGCTGCACGCGCTTCATTCCCAAATCTGCTTCGGAAACGCCTTCCTTGACCGTATGCATTTTCGCCTTCAAGTTCAAGAAATCCATCTGGCTCACGCTCGGGTCATCGTCGTCCAGGGCCTCCTCCATCTTTTCGTAGGCTTCGTCTACTCGGGCCTTGGCCGCAGCGGCAAGTTTCTGCATTTCCATTGCCAGCAGGTAGTTGTAATAGTACGTCTGGAGTTCTACGTCTTTCTTGTGGACCTGTTCCAGTATAGAGTACTGTTTCTGCTGTAAATCAGCTTCCAGGGCCTTCTTGCCGGAACGGTACTGGCCAAAGTTGAGCGGTTGCACAAACTTGGCCTGAACACCCCAGAACGGACCCATCTTGGAAAAATCATAGACGCTCATGGTATCGCCATCGCTATCGATTTCGTCACGAAGACCGGGGGCCGGGCCAACAATCATCGAGACGTCGAGCGTGGGCAAAATGGCATTGGCCTTGAGTGCGCGAATCTTATCTTTCTTTGCAGCGGTTCCCTGCCGGCTTTCTTCCAGTATGGGGTCATTCGCGATACCTGCTTTTACAAAATCGGACACGTCGTACCGGATCTCAACCGCATACGCAACCGCAAACGACAAAAGTAAAAGCAGAATTCTAAACATTAACCCAAATTTACAAAAAAGAATGCTGGGCGATATCCCAATACTTGGAAATGACGCGCTCATAATAGCGCGTAGGGAGCGGCATGCCGTTCTCCAGCATCTTGTCGACAGCCGAATGCCCTAGGT
>CADBLC010000343.1 GCA_902795385.1 Fibrobacter succinogenes
CGCTTACCCACGGTCGTGAGCTGGGCGGCCTGGAAGTGCGTGGCACCGAGCTGGGCCATGTCCTTGTATTCCATCGCAAACTTGGAAAGCTTGTCCATCACGCGGCAAAGGCGCTTGCGCACGAGAATCATGGCCTGCTGCATCTGGATAAGGTCGGTGTTGTCACCCACGAATGCAGACGTTGCACCGAGGTGGATGATGCCCTTGGCCTTCGGGCACTGGACGCCGTAAGCGTAAACGTGGCTCATCACGTCGTGACGGCGGCGCTTTTCTTCTTCTTCGGCGACTTCGAAGTTGATGTCCTTCTCGTGGGCCTTCAGTTCGTCCACCTGCTCCTGCGTAATCGGGAGGCCGAGTTCCATTTCGGATTCGGCGAGGTAAATCCACAGCTTGCGCCAAGTCTGGAACTTGTACTGCGGGCTGAAGATGAAACTCATTTCCTTGCTGGCGTAACGCTTGATAAGCGGGCTTTCGAACTGATCACGCATTTTAGAAAAAAAGACGTAGATTTATAGTATGAAGTTGACGCTAAAGCTGGTATCCCTCCTCCTTCTCGTGTGCGCGACGGTTGCCGCGACGGTTTTCGTCATGAAAAAGCTGGAACCCGCCGAACCCACGGGCCCAAGCATCACGAGCGCGTTCGTGGAGCAGCGAATAAGCGAGATTTCGGAGCTCGCCACCCTGCACCACCACTACCGCAAGAACGCGAACTACCAGGACGCCAAAAAACTCCTGGAATACATGCCCGACTGGCGCATCAACAAGTCCATCAAGGAGTTCATGCTGATTTACCAGGGCGATGTCAAGCTGGGTTACGACCTGAAGGAAATCAAGACAAGCATCGATCCCATCACTAAAACCATCCTCATCATCCTCCCCGAGCCCAAGATTCTAAGCCACAGCATTGACTTCAAGAGCATCCAGGTTTTGTGGGAAAAGAAAGGCTGGTTCAACGACATCAGGTTCGAGGACTTCAAGCAGTTCTTTATCGCCGAACAGAAGAAGTACGAGGAAGAAAACAACGACGAGCTGAAACGCAGGGCGCGCGAACATGCCCAGAAGGTTATCCAGCTCTACCTCGGCTCGGTCGCCAGCGAAGACTACCAAATCAAGGTAGATTAGCAATTTTATATTTCGGAAGCGAACTCTTCCATGCTCTTGCGCACGGGGTGCCTGGGCGAAGGGCCGCCGTTCTCAGGGTCGGCGTAGCCGATATCCAGGAGGCAAGCGAGTTTTAAGTTGTCCGGAAAATTAAATGCGCTTTCGATGTAGGAGGCGTTAAATCCGCGGGCCCAAAGGGTCGAAAGCCCGAGATCGGTCGCCTGCATCATCATGGAGGTGGTGACGATGCTCGCATCCATCACGCCGCTATTGAAATTGTCATTGTACTTTTCGGCGGTGTAGCAGTTGGGCTCGTCGTAACAGACCATCAGGACAACGGGGGCGTTGTAGGCCATGCGGGTAATGCCGCGAATCTTTTCGAGCGCCTCGGGGGACTTGATGACCTTCACGGTCACGGGCTGTGCGTTGATTGCCGTCGGCGAAATGCGGCCCGCTTCGAGCACCTGGGCGAGCTTTTCGGGTTCTACGGCCTGGGCGGTAAAGGCGCGGCAGCTATAACGGTTCTTGGCCAAATCCATGAAAGACATAAATACCTCTTGTTTTTCCTTAATATAATTTTTCTAAATTTGAGGCCATGAAAAATTTTTACGTTACAACGCCGATTTATTACGTTAACGATGCCCCGCATATCGGGCACTCCTACACCACCGTCCTCGCGGACATCCTTACCCGCTTCCACAAGATTCTGGGCTACCAGACGTTCTTCTTGACCGGCACCGACGAACACGGCCAAAAAGTGCAGCGCGCCGCCGAAAAGCGCGGAGTGACCCCGCAGGAACACGTGGACGAATACTACCATCGCTTCGAAGACCTGTGGAAGAAGATGGGTATCAGTAACGACTTCTTTATCCGCACCACGATGCCGGAACACAAGGCCTTTGTGCAGGAATGCCTGCAGAAGCTCTGGGACAAGGGTGAAATCTACTCGAAGGAATACGAGGGCTGGTACTCCGTGGGCGAAGAACGCTTTTTTGGCGAAGACGAACTCGACGAGAACAAGTGCGACCCCATCAGCCACCGCCCGGTGGAATGGCTCAAGGAAAAGAACTACTTCTTCAAGATGGGTTCTTACC
>CADBLC010000344.1:0-1262 GCA_902795385.1 Fibrobacter succinogenes
GTTCACCCAGTGCGAATTCGACATCCTCTACGGCTGCGGCATCTCCCGCGAAGCCTCCATCCTCGACCTCGCCTGCGAACTCGAGATTATCCAGAAGAGTGGCGCCTGGTTCAGCTACAACAACGAGCGCATCGGCCAGGGCCGCGAAAACGCCCGCCTGTTCCTGAAGGACAATCCGGAACTCTGCAACGAGATCGAGAACAAGATCCGTGAAAGCATGAAGGACGTGGAACTGTTCAAGCTCGGCGAGAACGAAGCCCTCGAAGTCGGCGACGACAGCGAGGCCGCCGTCGAAGAAGCCTAGTCCGCACCGAAATTTTCTTCCTGAAAAAACAAAACTCCGGCCCCGTCTTCTAGCCATTGGATGCGGTCGGGGTTTTCTCGCATTCGGTGACCGCGCGCGACATTTTTTAACCACGCGCACCATTTTTTATTATCATTACGGCATGTCCAAATTCACACGTTTATCCGCACTGGCATTCGCCGCCGGACTCGGCCTCGCGCAAGCGCAGGACCTGTGCCCGCAGTTCATGCTGGACTCCGCGATGACCGTGAACGTGGAAGGCAGGTTCATCAACGCGCAGAACAGCCGCGTGAGCCTGGACATAGAATGGCGGCACCATCCGGAATCGCTCGACACGTTCTTCGTGAACTTCCCAAAGCAGGCCCCGGTCATGTTCGTCACGGCGGGCGACTCCCGCTACGAGATTTTCTCGGCACGCAAGGTAAAGCGCCAGCTCGGGCTGCACCACCTGCGCGAGACTCTCGGCAACACCCCGCTAAAACTGGACGACCTCGAACTGCTGGCCAACGGACTCTTCCTGTGCCAGGACACCGCGAAAACGACAAAGATTTTCTCGACCGCGTTCTCAAACATGTGGTATTCCATGGTCGTAGACACGCTCCCCCGCCCGCAAAAGGTCGTGATGCGCGGCGCCCGCCGCGAAGCGCGGACATTCACCATCGGCGCATGGAAAAACTTCTCGGGAATCGAGCTGCCCACGCTCGTCGCGCTCACGGGACCGAACTACACCGGAAACCTCTGGATCCGCTCGGCCTACCCCATAGAAACGCAAAAGGGCGACCCCATCGTGGAGAACGCCCAGAAAAACCCGTTCAGACGGCCAACGCTATTCAGAAAGACGCTTGTGGATGGGAAACGAGAAATACCCCTGATACTCAAGCTGAACCAGGAACTGCTGAGAGAGTGATCCGTCGTAGAAGCGCTTCTTGGGGCGTTTCCACATACCGAATTCCAGCGT
>CADBLC010000344.1:1310-3053 GCA_902795385.1 Fibrobacter succinogenes
GTGTCGATTTCCAGGAGGAAGTCGCGGCTGAACACCGGGATGTTGCGCTTGTAGTCGTAGCTCTTGCCCTCGAAATCCGTGCTCACGTCGGAAAGGATGTAGTGGATGCTCGACCCAATGATGGACTTGCCGAGAAAGAAGTACTCGAAGGCGATGTTCATGTCGAACAGCTGGACGTAGTCCAGGTCGGCGGCATCGCTTTTCCACACGTTATCGGTAATGTAGTCGGCGTTCCACGATTCGGCAATGCGGCCACCGCCCTGCACGTCGGCAGTCACCATTTCGAGGTTCGACTTGTAGTAGATGTAGCTCTCGTAGACGAAATTGAACTCGATTTGCGGGTTGGTGCGGAACGGGCGCAGGCCCAGGCCGGCCAAGTAGCCACCATAGAACGGAGAGGCTTCAATGGCCGCTTCCATTTTCAGGTAGCTGGGAGATTTTCCGAGATACTCGCCATAATTGAGGTCTGTGAGGGGCTCTAGCCACGTATAGTCGACCTTGCCCACGGCCTGCGGCAACCACTGACCCCATACAAACGGCGTATTACCCATGAGGTTCCACGAAAGGTTCGGCCCGTAGCGGAAGCCGTTCTGGGCCCCCTGGTTGTAGTTGGCAAACGCCGCCGAGGCGACCGCCATCAGCAGAACGGGCAAGCTTTTACGTAATATGGTACCCCAATGCTTCATTTCAATGTAAAATCTAAAAAATATTAAGCCACTTGTAATTTAAATTCTTATTTTGTGAACAACAAATCCTCTAAGGAGATTCTATGAAAATTCCTCACTTGTGTTTACTCGCTCTCGGAGCTCTGCTCTTCTGGAGCTGCGCTAGCCGCTATTCTTCCCCCATCCTCATCGAACGCGGCGAAGGCCGTAAAGAATGGGAACGCGAATACTTTGTCGTCAAGGAAAGCATGGGCATCGACAAGCGCCTCAAGGACGTGTTCAAGCAGGGTTACATCGAAGAAGGCATGACCAACGACATGGTGAACCTGCTCTGGGGACCTCCCGACCACGAGACGGAAACCGAAAACAGCAGCATCTGGGAATACTACACCCGTGAAGGCCAGCTGATTACCCGCCTCATCTGGAAGCACCCCGACCTCGCCCGCCTGAAGGGCTACGAAGGCGAATGGGTCCTCGACAAGATCGAAGGCGACCGCTATGGCGGGTCCCCGGCTCCGACCTCCAGCCGTTCCAGCAACTACAACAACTAATTTAACTGCGATTGCCGGAGTTTTTCCGCATCCAGACAAAAAGCCGACCCGCCAAGGGCGGCTTTTTTGCTATATTTACGCGCGTTAAATTTCAAAACAACTCAAGGAGTTAATTATGCGTCAGTATATCATTGCTGGTAACTGGAAGATGAACAAGACCGTTAGCGAATCCATTCAGCTCGCTAAGGATATCGTGGAAGCCGTCAAGGACGTGAAGAAGACCGAAGTGGTCATCGCCCCGACTTACCTCGCCGCCGCCAAGGTCGCCGACGTCATCAAGGGTACCAACGTGAAGCTCGCTATCCAGGACATCCACTGGAAGGACCAGGGCGCATTCACCGGTAAGGTTTCCGTTGACATGGTCAAGGAAATCGGTGCCGAATACATCATCATCGGCCACTCCGAACAGCGCCAGTACTTCCACGAAACCGACGAAACGGTGAACCTCAAGGTCAAGAAGACCCTCGAAGCCGGCCTCAAGCCGATCATCTGCATCGGTGAAACCCTCGACGAACGCAACGGCGGCA
>CADBLC010000345.1 GCA_902795385.1 Fibrobacter succinogenes
TGTTCTTCCGATATATCCGTTCAAAAATACCCCCATGACGATACCCCGCTCATCGAAAGCATATCCGACACCAAATACTACGGCGTCCCGCGACTGCTCATCGAAACGGATAAACACCTCAACGTCCTGGACCGCGAAACGGATTTGCATGCCACCATGCGCCTCTATGGCGAAGACACCTCTGTCGTCGACGAGCATCCGATAACCATCCGCGGGCGCGGCAACACCTCATGGGACGGCATCCCCAAGAAAAGCTACAAGATTGAATTCGAGAAAAAGGCTCCCCTGCTGGGCATGCCCGAAAACAAGGACTGGGTACTGATTCCCAACTATTCCGACAAAACGCTCATCAAGAACTACATCGCCTACAGGCTCTCGGCCAATCTCGGGGCCACCTACACGCCAAGATGCGATTTCGTCGAACTTTACCTGAACGGCCAGTACCTCGGCCTCTACCTTCTCTGTGAAAAAATCAAGGAAGGCAAGAACCGCGTCAAGCTCCCCAAAGACACATTGTCGTACATCGTCGAAGTCGACTTCAAGTACCGCGCCGGAGAGCAAGTGGTCATCTCAGAATATGGCGTCCCCTTCCGCATCCATTACCCCAAAAACGCAACACGGAAACAGCGCCGGACGTTGCTGGCCCACATTATCGAATTTGAAGAAGTCCTCAAGGCCATCGATTCCACGACAGACATCGCCGAATGGATTGACCTGGACGCCTACATCAGGCATTTCTGGATTCAGGAAGCGCTCAAGAACCCCGACGCAACTTTCTTCTCGAGCGTCTACTTCACATGGACCGTCAACACCCCGATAAAGATGGGCCCCGTGTGGGATTTCGACCTTTCCATGGGCGGGCATACCACTCCGCCTGTTCACCGACAAGGAATTTTCCAACCAAATCGACAAATACTGGAAAGAAAACCGCGCCAAATTCTACGCCATAATAGACTCCGTGGAACAAAACCGCACCCGTCTGAAGGCCGCGGCATTACACAATTTCGAGCAGTGGAAAATTCTGGACAAGCAGGACAGTTCCCTGTTCAACAGGTCTTTCGACAGCTACGACGACGCGGTGGACCACCTCAAGGAGTGGCTGTCACACCGTTTTGACTGGATTTCGGAACAAACCGGCAAATAAAAACGCCCAGAAAGGCATATCCGGGCCCAAAACGCCTCAAAATGTGAGGCTAATCACGCCTCAATAATTTTCTCCCTAAGCGCCCCTAAAACTACCTATATTTTTAGAAAAACAAAAGGAGTACAAGATGGAGTGTCCAAACCACGGCAATGAGGGGGATGATTACATCCCGCCGTTCAAGCCGTAAAATTCAACAACAATGCAAAAACGAGCCGTAATAGGCTCGTTTTTTTGTACAAAATTGCTTATTTTGGACTAAACCTTGAGTTCGCCAGCGTCGATGTTGCTCCAGTCGGGAACCTTTTCGATGGCCGGGCGGACTTCTTCGGTCACGAACTTCACGACCTGTCCCGGAGCACGACCCACGAACTTGCGGAGGTCGAGGATTTCCTTGAGCTTAGCTTCGGTGATGCCGAGCTTCTGGAACTTTTCGTTCTTCAAGACGCGCTCGAGCAAGTCGTTGTCCTTGCCCTGTTCCTTCACGACCTTACCCGCTTCCATAGACATCACGCGGATTTCTTCGTGGAGTTCCTGACGGTCGCCGCCATTCTTCACGCCTTCCATGATGATGTTTTCGGTAGCCATGAACGGGAGTTCAGCCATGATGCGCTTTTCGATAACCTTCGGGTAAACCACGAGGCCGTTGGTGACGTTCTCGGCGATGATGAGCATGGCATCCATGGCGAGGAACGCTTCCGGAATGGCGAGGCGCTTGTTGGCGCTATCGTCGAGAGTGCGTTCGAACCACTGCGTCGCCTGCGTGAAGGCGGTGCTGTTCACCTGAGCCATCACGAAACGGGCCAGGGAGCAAATGCGTTCGCTGCGCATCGGGTTACGCTTGTAAGCCATGGCGCTGGAGCCGATCTGGGTCTTTTCGAACGGTTCTTCGACTTCCTTGACGCCCTGCATGAGGCGCATGTCGGTAGCGAACTTGTGCAGAGACTGAGCGATGGAGCTGAGCACCTGGTTCACGCGGTTGTCCCACTTGCGAGTGTAGGTCTGGCCGGTGATGGTAAGCACGCGCTTGAAGCCCGCCTTGGCGGTCACGCGGCGGTCAAGTTCCATAATCTTTTCTTCGTCGCCGTTGAACAGGTCCATGAAGCTGGCCTGCGTACCGGTCGTGCCCTTCACGCCACGGAACGGAAGCACTTCGATGAGGAAGTTCAATTCTTCGAGGTCGATGAGCATATCCTGGAGCCAGAGGCAAGCACGCTTACCCACGGTCGTGAGCTGGGCGGCCTGGAAGTGCGTGGCACCGAGCTGGGCCATGTCCTTGTATTCCATCGCAAACTTGGAAAGCTTGTCCATC
>CADBLC010000346.1:0-1246 GCA_902795385.1 Fibrobacter succinogenes
GACGGTCGTGCATGTGGCATGCGATAAAGAAATCTTTCCCGTGGACAACGCCGAACTTGCTGTTGCGCATGTAGAGCCCGGCCACCACGAAAGGCAAGATGTAGATGGCCTCACGGCTCCCGTACTGCACCACGCACAGGAGCGCGACCTCGGCGAGGCGTACCGAAGCCGTGAGAACGCGGTTCTGCCAGTTGATTTTCGCGAGCGTCCATTCGAATGCGAAACTGCCGAGGTAGGCGATGATGCAGAATACGCAGAGGTCTATCCAAGGGGAATACGCGGCTGCCCCGGTAAACGTCCCGGCGACCGCCTTGTTCGTCAATACGTTGAAACCGATAACAAAGAACAACGCTACGGCCGTCGCCACGTACGTGACGCATTGCGCCAGACGGATGCGGTAATGGTATGTTCCGGCCAGGAGCAAGAAGTCCTTGCAGTAAATCTGGGCGCCCAGCCAATAGAACAGGGCGGCGAGTGCGAAAATCGCGGGCAGTAGGGCGAGGGTTCCCGTCATCTAGATAACCTTGTTCCTTTTTTTGAGGCAGCCTGGCGAAGCGAGGAATACCAGGCGCCGGATAAACATCATGGAGGTCGCCCTGTAGGCGAGGTGGCTGCGGACGAGCGCCTTCATTTCGCCGATTCGGGCCGCGAAGCCGTTCTCGGGAGCGGTGAACTCGCTGTAGTCCATAAAGTTGAATACCTTGCGGTAGAGCCAGAACCTGGCCGTCTCGAGAGCCTTGCGGTTCCGCTCGCCGTTGGCGAGGGAATTAGCGTCGCGGAGCATGTCGATGATGCTAAGCAGGCTCTCGATTCGCTTTTTGCGGTTGGTTGGCGTGCTCGTGAGGCTTCCGCTTTCGCGCCAGAGGTAGTTGTAGTGGAACCAGGGAACGGCCTTGACGGTTTTTGCCTGAGAGAGCATCTTCGGTGCGAATTCCATGTCTTCGTGCACGATGCCGCGCACGAACTTTAGGCCGTGTTCCGCCATGAACTCCCTGCGCACCAGGTACAGCTGCATGGGAGTGAAGTCGATTCTCTTCTGGAGCAGTTCCAAAAAGTCGGTGTCGCGTTCCGCATCGCCAAACAGCGTGCGTTCCAGAACCACCTTGCCGTCGCTTTCGCGGTGCTCGCGGATGCGGAACAGCAGTACGTCGGTATCCGAGCTTTGCAGCAGGGGCAGGGCCTTGCCTAAAAATCCGTCTTCGATCCAGTCGTCGCTGTCGACGAACCAGACGTACTTGCCGGTGGC
>CADBLC010000346.1:1277-2980 GCA_902795385.1 Fibrobacter succinogenes
TTCCGCAAACTCGCGGACAATATCCATGGAACGGTCCTTGGTGCCGTCGTTAACGACGATGACCTCTACCTGGCTGCGGTCGAACTCCTGGCCGAATACGCTCTGTAGCGTATGGCGTACGTACTTTTCCGAGTTGTATACGGGTATGACGATTGACAGGAGCACTTTTAACCTTCGGCGTTTTTCCGAAATATAGTTTAAAGAAAAATATCGCCCGGCGTTTTTTTATATTTGCCGCATGTTTTGCAACAGGATACTCGGAACCACACACCACGGCACCTACAAGAAGGTCGTGGACGTGCCCTTGCTGCGTGAAGAACTCGCGGCGCGGTCTATCCGCTGTATTGCCCGAGACGGCGTGGAAGTGGAAATAGAGGTGGACGAGGAGTTGCAGGAAGGCGACATTGTGGCGGAGACGGAACAGAACGTTTATGCCATCAAGATATACGTGCCGAAAAAGCGCCAGGAGGTGGAACCCCCGCGCATGAACAAGAGCTACCTCTAGCGCGTGTTAGATTTTTGAACGGCCGCGCCCTTACTTGATGCTCAGGCTCTCGCGGAGGTTGATTTTTTCTTTGCCGAGCAATTTGTAGAGTTTGCAGCGGAACAGCGGTATGGCCACGACGAGGATGGCGACGACGATGGGAATCGCGAGATAGGCTGTTCCGGGGCGGTTGATTTGGGCCTTGTAGACGATACGCATGACGAGCAGCGCGTACCAGTGCACGGCGAGAATCACGAGTGCGTTCCTCGAGACGTTTCGCAGGATTCCCTTGACAATCTGCAGGGGCGCTATGGCGGGAATCCTGTCGATGGCGACAAAGGCGGTGACGAGCCCGGCGATACCGAAGGCGGAACTCGCAAGGAATCCGACGAGACTTTTGCCGAGGTCGTTGTTCATGATGCTGAAGTTCGGGTCGGGATTCTCGAAGGCCGCGTAGAGGACGAACGAGGTGACGGACGTGGCCACGACGAGGCTCCACGGGATGGCCTTTTTGCCCTTGTCGCAGAGCTGCTTTTGGATGATTCCCTTGCAGATGTACCCGCAGGCGAAAAAGGCGAGCGTGGTGAGGTCGCGTTCGATACCGAGCGGAAGGCGCACATGGTTCTTGTACAGGAGCCAACCGCCGGTTAGGCTTGCCGCGGCGGCCAGCGCGATGATTGCTTTTTGCCCGCGTTCGTTTTTTCCGGCAACTGTCTTCGCCAGTTTCTGCAAGGCGAAAAACATGAGGCTGATGGAGTACAGCGTGAACACGAACCACAGGGGGCCCGAGCCGATAGAGGACTTGCCGACCACGAAGATTTTGGCGAGGTTCCAGTAGATGTAATCCCAGACGTTGTGGATGGCGGGGTAGGTATTGAGGATGACCATCCGTGGCGCCCGCGGGAACCATGCGAAATGGTACAGCACCGGGTCTAGCGCAAGGAAGAGGAGCGAAAGCGCGATGTATGGCCACAGCAGGACTTTTGTTTTGTGAACAAAGTAACTTTTAAAGCCCGGGAACCTCCGCGTGCTGAACAGGAACCCCGAAATAAAGAAGAAGGCCGACATGCGGAGCGCGCTCAGGTGGAGGGTGCCCATGGCGGCGTTGGGGAAGGATTGTTCTACGTGAAATAGACATACGAGCACTAGGACGAATCCCTTAAATTCGTCAATCCACCCGATTCTTGCCGTATTTGCGCCCATCTGCCCAAAAATAACA
>CADBLC010000347.1 GCA_902795385.1 Fibrobacter succinogenes
GAAATCGCCGAGAAGAACGGCACACCGGGCCTGCGCCCGGTAAACCTCGATCCGGGCTACATGACGCTCGGGCAGTTTTTTCTCGCCACCACCAAGGACCAGCGCCAGCGCGTGTACATGCAGCGCGGCATATTCGTGGAACCTACGCTGTACTTCCAGGACGGGCATTTCCACGCCTTCGAATGGACTTACCGCGATTACCAGAGCGAAAAATACATTCAATATTTGGAGCAAGTACGCGCCCGCCTCGCCTACCAGATGAGCACGGGCAAACCGTACCGACTCAGACGAGAGAACGGCCCTACGGGCCTACAGACGAAAGACGAGAGAGGCTCCAGGCCCGAGGCTCAATAAACCACCCAACCACTAATCACTTCCAACTTCTAACTTCCTACTAAAAACATGAAAGCCGGAATCTTCACTGTCATCCTCCTCATCATCAGCAACGTATTCATGACCGCTGCGTGGTACGGGAACCTCAAGCTCAAGGAAATGCACATTTCCACCGACTGGCCGCTCATCCTCGTGATTCTCGCGTCATGGGGCGTAGCCCTCATCGAATACTTCTTCATGATTCCCGCGAACAATATCGGGAGCCGAATCAACGGCGGGCCCTTCAACCTCATGCAGCTGAAGGTCATCCAAGAAGCCATCTCCATCACGGTCTTCACCGTCATCGCGACGACCGTATTCAACAACGAGGCGTTGCAGTGGAACCACATTGTCGCCTTCGTCCTCATCGTCGGGGCAGTTTTCTTCGCCTTCCTTAAATAAGGCTACGCACTAGTGTCTTTCTTCGGGTACATCACACGAACCGGTTTTGTCGCCGTACTCGCGCTTGCGCTCGTGTGCCTGTACACCCCGGCCGAAGCCAAGAACGGTTCCGCCGGCAAAAAAGCCACATCGACCGAAGTAAAGAAATCCAAGCCTCAGCAGAAAAAGAAGGCTCCGAAAAAAAGCAAGAAGAAACCCGCCAAGGCAAAAGAAGCCAAGTCCGATTCCACGAAAGTCCGGATTGACGCCAACGACCCCAAGGCGTTCACCAAGGCCCTACTCCTGGAAAAGCAAGGCGTAGATTTCGAGGTCGTCGGCAACAACGCCAAGAACAGCCCGAAAATCAAGCCGCAGAAGAAGAAGGAAGCTGGATACTTCGACTTTTCCACGATGCTTGTTCCCATCACGCACGAAGCGCTTGTCGGCTCGCCATACGGCATCCGCGATCACCGCCTGCACCGCGGCGTCGACGTAAACGTCATCAAGGACGAGCCCATCGTTGCAGCCCTCCCCGGGAAAGTCATCGTCTCGAAATACAACACTGGCGGCTACGGCCACTACGTTCTACTGGAACACGAGAACGGCGTACAGACGCTCTACGGGCACCTTTCCGAAAGGCTTGTCAAGGTCGGCGAATACGTGTATCCCGGCGATGTGGTCGGGCTGGCAGGCAATACGGGCAAGTCATCGGCAGCCCACCTCCATTTCGAAATCCGTTACGGCGAAGTCAACATCGACCCGACGACTATCATCGACTTCCCGAATTGGACGCTCAAGAAGGGAGCCGAAAGGTTCTCGATGAAAAAGGCAACCGCCGACCATCGAAAAATTCAGAACAAACTCTCCAAGTACAACTATTACGTTGTCAAGAAGGGCGATTCCCAGGGGGATGTCGCCAACTGGTTCAATCGCTCTGCCGAATCAACAATCTTAAGCCGGGAGCCCCGCTCAAAGCCGGGCAGAAACTTCACGGTAGCAAAAACTAGCCGAACCTACAACGCCAAAAACGCTTGTTTGAGTTCGCGCGTAGCAGTCTCCGGATCAGCCACTTTCATAATGGCGGAGACAACGCAGATTCCCGCAATGCCGGAATCCTTCAGCACGAAGATGTTGTCCTTGTTGAGCCCGCCGATGGCATTCACCGGGATGGGTACCGCCTTTACAACTTCCTTGAGGGTTTCTACCGGGGTAATGACCGTCTTCACATGAGTCGTCGTGGGGTAAATCGCACCGCAGCCCAAGTAATCGGCGCCCTGCTCGTAAGCTTCGAGCGCCTGCGGAACCGTCTTGGCCGTAACACCCACGATCTTGTCATCGCCCATCAGCTTGCGTGCCAGATGCGCAGGCATATCGCTCTGCCCCACATGAACGCCTTCCGCACCAATAGCAAGCGCCACGTCCACGCGGTCGTCGATAATCAGCGGGATTCCGTAGCGGGCGGTAATTTCGTGCGTCGCCGTAGCAAGCTGCATATACTCCCGAGTAGACTTATCCTTTTCGCGCAGCTGGATGATGGTCGCGCCGCCCTTGCAGGCCGCCTCCACCACGGGCAAAAAACGTTCTTCGGGAACGCAAGTGCTGTCGGTGATAAAGTAAAGTGTCATATCGAGAGATTTCGTAGACATAAGCACTCCGGGCACTATACGTACAAATAATCGTTCAGCACGGGCTGCAAACCTTCGCCCGAAATGTCGCCGTACATGTCGTTGAAGCTGCGAGAGTCGTTGATTTCGAACTGTTCGTCGCCGCCTTCCCCGTCATCGTGACCGCTGTACTTGCTTTCGTGGTCGCCAATGCCCGTCGAAACGCCAGCGGAGACCTTCGTCGCGGCAATCTTCACGATGCCGTTGCGGAATTCCTTGCTTTCGCGGCTCGAGACCGTGATACCCACAAACGGGAGGAAGATGCGGTAGGCGCAGAGCACCTGGCAGAGTTCCTTCTCGTGAACGTCGAGCGGGTCAATCTTGTCGTTGTTGATGATGGGACGGAGTCGCGGGCAGCTTAAGCTCATTTCGGCATGCGGGTACTTCTTCTGCAGGTAATACACGTGGAGTGCCGAGGCCAGCGCGTCGCGGCGGAAGTCCGAAAGGCCGAGGAGTGCGGAGAACGCGACACCGCGCATGCCCGCCATCAGGGCGCGTTCCTGCGAGTCAAAACGGTACGGGAA
>CADBLC010000348.1 GCA_902795385.1 Fibrobacter succinogenes
TTCGACCGTGTTGTCGTTCAGGTTGATGTGCGTGACTTCTACATTCGTGGGGAGCGACGCTTCTTCAATAGCGTAGTTGTGGTTCTGGCTCGTGATTTCTACAGCGCCGGTCTTCAAATTTTTAACCGGATGGTTGCAACCGTGATGGCCGAACTTGAGCTTGGAAACCTTTGCACCGAGTGCAAGGCCGAGCAACTGGTTACCGAGGCAGATGCCCATCAGCGGGACCTTGCCCAAAAGCTGCTTCACGACTGCCGCCACTTGCGGAAGGCTGTTCGGGTCGGCAGGGCCGTTCGAGAGGAACACGCCGTCCGGATTCTTCGCCATAATTTGTTCGTAGGTCGCGTTGATCGGAAGCACCGTCACCTTCATGTTCTGCGCGGCGAGGTTCCTCAAGATATTCGTCTTGATGCCGAAATCAAGAGCGACCACGTTCAGGTCGCCTTCCGTGCTGAACTCGTAGCCCTTCGGGTCGCTCACCTTGCTGGCGTAATCCTGGCCGTCGAGGCCTTCCCAGGCTTTTGCCTTTGCAATCGCATCGGCTTCGCTCATTTCGGTGCCGTCCACATGCAGGTAGGCTTTCTGTGCGCCGTTGTCACGCAGGTGGATGGTGAGGGCGCGCGTGTCGACGCCCGCGATGCCCGGTTTCTTGTGGGCGAGCATGTAGTCGTGCAGGCTCTCTTCGCCGATTTCCTTGCTCACGTCATCCAGCGAGTTCACGACAATCCCGTTCAGGAACACGTCGCGGGATTCCGACTTCTCGAGGTTCGCCGCGTAGGCACCCACTTCGGCCGTGGTGAACACCACGAACTGGCCCGCGTAGGAGGGGTCAGTCAAAATCTGCTTGTAGCCCGCCATGCCGGTGTTGAACACCGCTTCGCCGACGGTATCGGTAGCCTCTCCAAAGGCATACCCGTGGAACACGGCGCCATCCGCCAGTGCCAAAAACGCCTTCTTCTCGCGTTTCGCTTTCCAGTTGAATTTATCGGTCATATATTGCTCGCTGTGTAATGAAAATAAAAATTAAAGACAGAAACGAAAACCAGATGCCCGGGGAGAGTCGCTTGGTTCCGCTGCGAGATTCCTGCAACGGCTGCGCTCATGTGTGCCTCGATGGTTTCCGATATATAATACATCGGGACCATAAACTAGCAATAATGGACAGCTCTGGTAAGTGCATAAAAACGAAAAATTTTTGCCAATTTACCTCAAAAACGGCAAATTCTTTACATTTTTTGTAATTTTGGCAATTCATTTTACATAAAATGTAAATAGAAAAAGGCGCTGTTTCGGGCCCCTATACCCAACGCATTTTGGCTATATTGTAAAAAGCCTTACTACCTAATATGAATAAGTCTCTAGTTGTTTTATTGATTCTTTTGATTGCGATGGCTGCACCGGCAGCCGTCAAGAAAAAGCGTTTCGATGTCGGTGAACCTGCGAGCGCCCCGGCAGTGGAAAATGTTGTGCCTGAAAACGATTCTCCTGTCGCGACTGAAGTTGTGGCACCTGCTGCAGAAAACGAAAAGGCATCGGAAAAATCGCGGTCTGCCTATACGCTTATCGCAGATGCGCAAAAGGTCCTTCGCGAAAAGCTGACGGCGGCAATTTCGGCAATGAAACGCGGCGACTGGGATGCCATCTGGAAGTTCCTCGCCATCTGCCTCCTGTACGGCATGCTGCATGCGCTTGGCCCCGGACACGGGAAGTCGATTGTGGTCGGTTACTTTATTGCACGCCGCGGCCAATGGCGGCAAGGCATTGCTCTTGGAGCAGGCATTACCGTAACACATACCATGAGCGCCGTGCTGCTGTTGCTTATTTTGTATGCGATTTTCAAGGCGACGGTATTCAATGCGTTCGAGACGGGACGCATCGGAATCGAGAACGCAAGTTACGTGCTTGTGATGCTTACAGGCATCTTGCTGATAGCGCTCGGAATCAAGGATTTTATCACGCAGCATAAGCAGGCAAAAATTGCCGCACAAGAAGGGTCTGTCGCAGAACCTGGCGCAGAAAAGGCGCTCTCGCCCACCGCGCGCTGGCGTGAAATCATCGGCGTTGCTGCCGTCACGGGAATCGTCCCCTGCCCTGCTGTCGCATTGATCGTACTCTTCTGCCTGCTGAATTCCATGGTCGCGCTTTCGCTTTTGGGAGCGTTTGTCATTTGCATCGGCATGACGATTACGAATGTGGCCTTCGGCATTGCTGCCGTGGCATTCCGCAAGGGAATCGACAAGGGAAGTGCCCACACGCGTATTGCGACAAAAATATACACCGTCGCGACTCTCGCAGGCGGTGCCATTATCTTTATTTCGGGACTGTTGCTCTTTACGAACCAGTTCGCGGGAAGGGTGTAGATAACTCCGGTAATTCAATTTTGGCTCTATAGGGCGGAATCCAGCACCATCATGAGGGTGAACCCCACGGCAAAAAGGATGGTGCCCGCGTCAAAATGCTCTCCTTCGCTGACTTCGGGGAGCATTTCTTCGATGACAACATAAATCATGGCGCCCGCCGCAAGCGAGAGCAAGTAGGGCAT
>CADBLC010000349.1 GCA_902795385.1 Fibrobacter succinogenes
TTAGAGAACCATTCGCCGTTGTAGTGGATTTCCACCTGGTCGCGGCGGACGACCTTGAAGAACTGTTCCTGGTATTCCTTCGCGTTTTCGAGCACCTGTTCGTGCGTGAGGCGCGGACGGGCCTTGTTGCGGCCGCTCGGGTCACCGATCTGTGCGGTATAGTCACCCACGATGAGCACGACGGTATGACCCAGGTCCTGGAACTGACGGAGCTTGCGCATCACGACCGTATGGCCAAAATGTACGTCCGGGGCGGTCGGGTCCACGCCCATCTTGATACGGAGGGGAACACCGGTATCGTAGGACTTCTGGAGTTTCTTTTCGAGTTCTTCCTGCGGCACGACATCGATAACGCCGCGCATCAAAATTTCAAGCTGTTCTTTTACAGGACGGAATTGCATAATTTTCTCAGTGGTTAGTGTTTGGTGGTTAGTGGTTAGGGAAATTACAAGTCTAAACCGCTAATCACTGAAAGCCCATGTAGAAGGAATGGATTATCATAACGGAAATAAATATAGAAATTAACTTCATAAGGCGAAGGCGCATAAAGACAAGAGAACATATTTCTATATTTTCCGCGGTTTTTAAGGGAGGACCACATGAAAAAGCTGGCTTTTCTTGCAATCTTGGGCATATCGTTCAGTTTTGCCCAATCCGAGCCCCATGTGCACGACGGATTCTTTTTGAGCATCGCGCTTGGAATGGGCTACCAGTCCATCGACTTCGTTGTCGAGGATTGGCAGAACGAATCCGACAACGAAGCGGGACTTGCGACCGACATCGACGTAAAGGTCGGTGGACGAATCTCCTACAACACCCTCATGCACCTGACCCTTGCCGGCACGACCAGGACCGCGACCGTCGACTATGACGACAATTATAGCGACATCAAGCCCAACATGTCCCTTTTCGGATTGGGCGTCACCCACTATTTCGAAGGCAACTTTTTCGCCTCGGCTTCTTGTGGCGTCAGCCAGTTCCGTGCCAATAGCGATGTACCGATATTCAACGCAACTATCACAAACAAGAAATCCGAGGATATCAACACCGGATTCGGCTTTCAAGTTGCCGCAGGAAAGGAATGGTGGGTAAGCGATAACTGGGGAATCGGCGCTTCGACGGCCTTTCTATACGGTTTCGCTTCCAACCTTGCCGACACGAAAGAGTCGTCCATGGGCATAACGCTAAGGCTTTCCGCCACCTGGAACTAGAAAAAAAGCAATATTGCAGGGCCTCCATCACACAAAAACGACATTCTATTGCAGGGAAAGATTCATTTATATATATTGAATCTTGTAAAAAACTCGTTTTTTGGAAGGATTTCCTCATGTTCTACAAGCATTGGAATAAAATTGCGCTCGCCCTGACCGGTTTTTTCTGGGCCAGTTGCGATACGGATACCACCTCGGCAAACAATGTTGACGAACCTGCGCCGAATTCTTCCGCCGCACCATTGTCTTCTGCCATCCCGACATCGTCCGCCACCGCCGGGAACTCTTCCCAGGTAGAAGAATCCAGCAGCAGCCTTGAACCAAGGTATGTTCCACGAAGTCATGCCCGCTTACGGCGTTTCGAATCAAGTGCTCTGTGTTGAAGACAAAGCCGGAAGAAAATACGAAAACGGTTTCACAAACACCGTTCTCAAGTGCGAAAACGGCGTGACATGCCAAGAAAAGATGACTATAACATCGGAGCGCGAATATGAATGCTTCGAAGGCATCTGCCCCGATTACGGCGTGGTTCTCATCTCCGAAAACACATACACCTGCGACGACGGCAACACCTACAACGAAGCCCAGTTCCAGATGCTCTACAAGGAGATTACCGAGGAAGAACCCTCCGACACCGTGATCACGGAAGTTTCCGTCTTATACGGCACGCCAGAGTCCTTCAAGAATATGGAAAATCAAAGAAAGTAGTTCTGCGAGGATAAATTATGTTCTACAAGCACTGGAAAAAGATTGCACTCACATTGACCGCCCTGTTCTGGGCCGCCTGTGAAGATTCCACCT
>CADBLC010000350.1 GCA_902795385.1 Fibrobacter succinogenes
CGTCGGGTACCACGTGACCGCGGTCGTGATGAACTGCACCGCGAGCATGTAGATGCTGAACCACACCTGCACCGTCAGGGGTTCAAAGTTCATCCTCTGCAAAATGAACTTGTCGTAGATGCCGCTGCAGCTGGCAAGGATTGTCCCCACGAGCATCGACGCCACCCAGCCATTACTGAAAAAGTGCCCCATCTCCTTGCGGCCCGCAAGACTCAGACCGATGTACGAGCACACACAGATGGCAATGCCCACCCACTGCAGCGCGAACGGGCGTTCCCCCATGAACCCCACCGCTATCATGATGGTAAACAGCGGCGCAAGCGCACGGATAGTCGTGGAAATAGAAAGCGGCATGTGCGCGATGGCATTGTAGGTAAAAAGCCAGCTCAGGCCCACAATCACCGCCTTGACCATCAGCAGCAAGTGGTCGTGCAAGGCAAGCGGCTCGCAATGCCCCGTCAAGAGCACGGGGAGCATCAGGAGCGCGTAAAAGGCACTGCAGAGCAACAGCACCGGGCGGACGGCATTATCCTGTACCGACTTTTTCTTGGCCAGGTCGTAAAAACCGAGAAAAACCGCCGAAGCGAAAGCTAGAATCAACCATGACATAGCGCGCCAAATTTAGAAAAATGGCTTGCCAAAACTTACGACAATACTATTTTTCTGTGAAACAACAATCAACAAAGGACCATACCATGGGAATCAAAGGTAAAGCATCGTCCCTTCTCGAAGAGTTCAAGGCCTTCGCGTTCAAGGGCAACATCGTCGACATGGCCATCGGTGTTATCATCGGTGGTGCATTCGGTAAAATCGTCACCTCCTTCGTGAACGACATCGTTATGCCGAGCGTCACGGCCATCATCGCCATGGGCGGCGGCAAGGACGCCGGCGAAGGCCTCAAGGCCCTCTCCTTCACGACAGCCGAAGGCGTGACCATCCCCTACGGCAGCTTCATCGGCGGCATCGTCGACTTCCTCATCGTGGCCATCGTGGTGTTCATCGTGATGAAGAAATTCCTCGGTTTCATGCAGAACATGCGCAAGGCCGAAGAAGCAGCTCCGGCAGCACCTCCGGCTCCTCCTGAACCGAGCGCCGAAGAAAAGCTCCTCACCGAAATCCGCGACCTGCTGAAGAAATAAATTTTCCCGAATCTTTCGGAACGAAGACCGCTTTATGGCGGCCTTCTTTTTTATGCACCGAGGGGAATCTCCTTGTCCGCCTTGAACGGCAGCTCCTCGACCTGCGGGGTGGCAATCAGCACCTGGCAGTCCTTCTCGCGCACGAGTGATGCCACCGCGTCACGGCGGTTCACGTCCAGCTCGGCGAAGATGTCGTCCAACAGCAATATAGGCTTGCCTACATGCTGCGACGCCACGTCCACCGCGGCAAAGCGCATGGCGATGGCCGCCGAGCGGCACTGTCCCTGCGAGCCCACCGAGCGCATCTCGTAGCCCGAGGCACACAGCGCGAGGTCGTCCCTGTGCGGGCCCGCCATCGTGACACCCTGCAATTTCTCTACGTATTCCAGGTCCGCAAGCCAGGTCCGCAAGTTTTTCGGCAAACGCGTTGCGCAGCATCTCTTCGCTCGGGCCACCGGCGTCGTATTCCTCGCGAGGTTCCGCCACCACCGAATCCAGGTCGTCGGTATCCATAAAGTCGGCCGCATCGAGCGCATCCAAATCCTTGAGTATGGAACTGCGGTAATCGCACGTAATCTCGTCCACGCCGTCCGAAAGCCTGCGGTAATAGCCCGTAATCACCGGCGAAATTTCCGCAGACAAGTTAATACGCGCCATCCAGAGCTTTGCGCCAAGCTCCACGAGCTGCCGCGACAGCACCTGGAACATGTCCTCGCCGCCTACCGCGGCACCTTCCTTCTTGAACTGCCTGAGCCACTGGTTTCTCTGCTGCAGCACGCGCTTGTAGTTCCGCAAGACACCCGCATTCGCCGCCGAACGAAAGCATAAGATTTCGTCGAGCCAGTGCCTACGGATTTCAGGCGCCCCGCGCAGCAGTTCGATATCGGAAGGCTGCATGATTACCGCAGGGGACTTACCGAAAAACGAGGAAGCCGAACGCAGCGCCGAACCGTTTTCCTTGGCAGAAACCTTGCGCCTGCCCACCTGGATTGCGCGAGTCAGCGGCACCGCGTCGTTCTCGAAGGAGCCCCGCAGAATCAGTTCATCCGCATTCCACGCAATCATTTCCTTCAAGTCCTTCGCGCGGAACGAGAACCC
>CADBLC010000351.1 GCA_902795385.1 Fibrobacter succinogenes
AGGCATGTCGTCTTCAGCCTCCCCGCCGACAAGACCATCGGCGAGACGCTCGACGAACGCGGAAACTGGCCGTTCTCCAGAATCCCGCTGTATGGCGACAAGAAGGACGAGTGGATCGGTATCGTGTTGCGGCGCGACGCCTACAACCAGCTGGCCGAAGGCCGCCGCGACGTAAAGCTCCGCAAGCTCATGCGCCCGCTCCAGCTGATTCCCGACAGCGTCTCTCTCGAGAACCTGTTGCTCCGTTTCTTGAAGCAGCGCGGCCATATGGTCGGCGTGGTCGACGAATTCGGTGCCATCGCGGGTATCGTGAGCCTGGAAGACGTGCTCGAGGAAATTCTCGGTCGCGAAATCGTGGACGAGTACGACGAGGCGGTGAACCTCCAGGAGACCGCCCGCCGCCGTAGCCATGCGCTCGCCTTCATGCGCAAGAACCGCCTGAAAAAGTGATAAATATTATAATAATTCTATCAATTATATCAATTGATAGAATGAGAATCCCTTATTTTTCGGACTTTTTTATAAAAATCGATTTTTTATCCTTGCAGGGCTGGCCAAAACCGTCTATATTTGTTCCACTTTCACGGGGCAAAGGGTTGCTCCGGAAACCTAACTAGAGGATTTACATGAAGACCATTACGGTAAACCCGAAGTCCGTCTCCCGCAAGTGGAAGCTTGTGGACGCAGCGGAAAAACCCATGGGACGCGTTGCAAGCGAAGTTGCTCGTCTCCTCATGGGCAAGCACAAGGCCATCTATTCCCCGAACGTCGACACTGGTGACTTCGTTGTTGTCATCAACGCCGGCAAGGTTGCCGTTTCCGGCAACAAGAACCTGCAGAAGGAATACTTCCACCACACCGGTCACATCGCCGGCGAACGCTGGATCAACTTTGCCGACCTCATGGCTAAGGATCCGACCGCCCCGCTGACGGCCGCTATCTGGGGTATGCTTCCTCACAGCGCTCTCGGTCACAAGATGGTCAAGAAACTCAAAATCTTTGCTGGCGCCGAACACCCGTACGCAGCACAGAATCCCGAAGTCGTAGACTTGTAATTTAGAACGGAGGATAAATCTATCGCTACCGCAAAAAATAAGAAGATCTACCGCGGCACTGGCCGTCGCAAGAACGCTATCGCCGCTGTGATCCTGAAGCCGGGTTCCGGCAAGCGCACAATCAATGGTCGTGATTTCAAGGATTACTTCCATTCTGAAGTGCAGAACATGATCGCCAACCTTCCGTTCGCCATCCTCGGCAACGCTGAAGAATGGGACGTCGAAGTCACCGCTCGCGGCGGTGGAATCGCCGGCCAGATGGGTGCTGTCCGTCTCGGTATCGCTCGCGCTCTCGTTGCGAACAACGCCGAAGACAAGCCGGCCCTCAAGAAGGAAGGCTTGATGACTCGCGACTCTCGTGCTGTTGAACGTAAGAAGTTCGGCCGCAAGAAGGCTCGTAAGCACTTCCAGTTCAGCAAGCGCTAATCTGCGAATTTGCTTTTACGCTTTTACAAGAAAAGCTCCGACATCGTCGGGGCTTTTCTTTTGCGTTTTTCCCCTTTTTGGAGTATATTTGATACTAGTGATATATGACGTTGGAGGGTATATGAACTATAAAGAGTTTTTGCTTGCTCTTCCTTTTCTCTTTGCGGCGTGTGACCCGGGAGCAGGGGAACCGAATTACCATACAGTTGATAGTGAACTTCAGAATGAAGTTGCGTTGACAGATCTTTATGGTTTGAATTTCTCTTTCAAGTGTGTCATTGATGGTGATGACAAGAGGTGCGAAGTTGTCTTTGATGGTTTTAAAATTGGTAAAGATCCCAATGTCGTATCGGATCAAGTTACAATGCGACCGACGTTTGGAAAGGCATCTTTGCTTTCGTTGCAAGTCGAAGATGAGAGCGTAGGTGAAGTTCAATCCTTGATAACCTATTTCCAGAAGGGAATAGAAATGAAGGGTGCTGTTTATGACAGCACTTCCCGTAAGATTAAATTGAGCGGTTTTTATAAAGGCGATGAATGGGTCGAACAGGATTCGACAATTGTCATTGGAAATAGCATTCGTACGAATGACGATGGAGTGCTTGCGTTTACGATTTCGGATAGCAGGGGAAACCGCGTTCGCTATGAAGCGGACCTTGGCGAAGTCCTCAAAAACAATGACGTAAGTACACTTGATTCTACGATGGTTTCTTATGTGGATAATTCGGACCCTACAAAGATGGAGGTTCCGATTATTCAGAAGCCGGGATTTTTCTGGACTGCTGATACTAATGCGGTGACTATTGAACCGGAAGACATCAATTTTACAGGGCTCAGCAACCCGTTCTTGTATGTTCCTGTCAAGAATTTAACGTGGCCAAAATATATGTATGGCACGGAGCAGTTCTCGATTCTGGTAGAAGTGAAGAACCGGGAGTAACTTAAAAGGTTCTTGCCTAGAAATTATCGTCACGGTCGAACATGTGCGTGACGAACTCGGTCACGAGCGTCACGTAGGCGTCGTCGCTGAAGATGGGCTTCTGCATCACGTCAATCGCTTCTTGAGAGAGCGCTTCTTGAGAGAGCTTGCCGGTCTTGGCAAGTTCCTCGCCGCCCTTGCGGTACTTTTCGCGCAGCATGGCAAGGCGGCGCGGGCCTCCGCGGTGGTCGAGCGCGCGCATCTGCGGGCAGGCGATAAGCGTGTAGCCTTCGTGCCCGAGGATGATGTCGAACTGCTTGCGGATGGGCTCGTACACGACGTCGATGTCCATCCAGGCGCAGCTCGAAAGCAAGATGATTTTCTGGCCTTCCTTTTGGAACTGCAGCCCGTGCAGGTGCGAATTCAGTGCGTTGGCGCCTTCCTTTAGCTTCTGGCCCATGTAGGGGTGCACCATTCCCACGATGCGGTCCATCAAGACCTTCATCTGGCCTGGAATGCTGAACAAAAACAGCGGGAAACTCCAGATGACAATGTCCGAGTTGATGAGCTTCTCGCGCACCCACGGTATGTCGTCATCCTTAATGAAACAACTTCCGTCGGGGCGTCCCCAGCAGCTGAGGCACCCGCGGCAGGGCTTGATGTTCAGATTGTCGATGAAGAGGTATTCGGTTTCGTAGTCGCCGTTTTCTTCGAGCCCTTGTACGAAAGCCTTGGTCGGAATGAGCGTGCCGCTGCGTTCCTTCTTCGGGCTCGCGACCATTACGAGAATCTTCTTCTTTTCTGCCATGGCGCCAAATTTAGAAAATTTTTATTGCTTCACGTGGAAGTAATCGATTTCGGGGTGGCTGATGTAGAGGCCGCTTACGGAGGCCTGCGGGTACATGGCGCCGTTTTCGGTGAGGCTGATGCCTACGCTATTGAAGTCGATGAGCTTCGCAACGTTGAAGATTTCCTTGATGTTCGGGAGCACGGGGTAGCCGACGGCCGGGCGGATGCCCTTCCAGTTGTTGGTGCGGGCGAGTTCCTGGCTCAGGTATTCGGCGCCTGCTTCGGCGAGGCGGTCGGCGACGGTCTGCATCA
>CADBLC010000352.1 GCA_902795385.1 Fibrobacter succinogenes
ACGAAAACTTTGGGCTTCTTTGTAGGCATGTAGGCAAATTTAGAAAAACGGGGGCACGAAAAAAAGAGCCCCGGAGGGCTCTTTTTAAAGGCTTTGCGCGATTCGCTTATTCCCAGTCGTCCGTGACGTCTGCTGCCGGAGCTGCAGGTGCCGGCTGTGCGGCCGGTTCGGGTGCCGGGGCCGGTTCCTGTGCAGGAGCGGGTGCCGGTTCGGGAGCCGGTTCCGGTGCCGGGGCGGGTTCCGGTTCAGCGGCCGGAGCGGGTTCTGCGGCAGGGGCCGGTTCAGGTTCGGCTGCCGGAGCTGCTTCCTGGGACGATTCCGCGGGAGCGTAGTAGGTGCTGTAGTCGGTATCGTCGTCTCCGCCGGAGGGATTGCCGACCTGGTCGTTACTGCTGTTGTCGACCCACCAGGCGAAGTTCAGGGACGAAAGTACCTGCTTGCCGTAGTCCTGGGCCATCTTGATGGAGGTGAAGTAGCCTACACGGACGCGGTAGTAGGTACCTTCGAGTTCGCCCGGGTTTTCCACTTCGACAACATAGGCTTCAATGCCCTGTTCGGAAAGTTTCTTCACGACACCGTCGGCGGCCTTCTTGGAAGGCTGGATGCTCACCTGGATCACGTAGGGGCCGTCGCTCAGCGGCTTCACGTCGCCGGAGGGGGCCAGAACGGCTGCCTGTACCGGCTTGGCCTCTTCGGCAGCTGCCGGGGCCGGAGCTTCCTTCTGGTCGGACAGGGACTGAATGGGGACGAGCTGGGGTTCTTCTTCTGCGGGAGCAGGGGCCGGTTCCGCCTTTGCCGGTTTGTTAGTGTTCATCTGCGGAACAACGTCTTCTTCGCTATTTCCGCACGCCGTTACGAGGGCGCAAGCGAGTGCCAGCGCACCCAAGGAAGAAACCGAAAGCGTTTTCATTAAAAACTCCAGGTTGTCGTGAAACGCAAAAATTGTATTACTATTGTAAAATATATATAAGTCTTTGATTATCCGCAAGTTATAAACNGTTTGGCCCTTGACGAAACCGCCATAGTTAAATATATTTGGGCTCCTCGAACTGAATATTTAACCAAAGGATTATCGTGATCGGCGTTATTGTTAAGTCCAACGAACCTTTTGAACGCGCTCTCAAGCGTTTCACCAAGTCTTGCGAAAAGAACGGCATCATTTCCGATGTCAAGAAGCGTCAGCGCTTCGAAAAGCCTTCCGAAGAGAAGAAGCGTATCGAGACCGCTGCCCGTCGCAAGCGCCTCAAGGAAATTGCGGACCAGAACCGCAAGCGCCTCTACTAATTTTTAGTATATTGAAACTAGATGGGTCGCCGACCGCCGGTCGGGGACTCATTGCGCATTTTAAAATCTTTTCGCTTGTCGCGAGGCGGTAGAATATCGCGATATAATTATGGCAAGTGCACTGCTGACTAGAATCCTCGACGACGTCAAGGCCGCCATGAAGGCTCACGATACCGAAACCCTCGGTACTCTCCGCACCCTCCATTCCGACATCAAGAACGAAGCCATGAAGTCCGGGGCGACCCCCGCACAGATTACCGAGAGCATCACCGACGAAATGTGCGTCGACGTTCTCGCCCGCAGCGTGAAGCAGAAGCAGGAAGCCATCGAAATCCTCAAGAAGGGCGGTTTCATGGACAAGATTCCTGCCGAAGAATCTTGCATCGCCCTCTACCGCAAGTACATGCCCGCCGAAATGACCGAAGACGAAGTCAAGGCCCTCATCGCCGAAATCAAGGCCGCGACCGGTGCTGCCAGTCCGAAGGACATGGGCAAAATCATGAAGGAGCTCTCCCCGAAGGTCAAGGGCCGTTTCGACGCCAAGCGCGCTTCTGCCTTGGTGCAGGAAGCCCTGAAGTAGGATTCGTGGAGGCTAAAAAGTCTACAGATTATATCACGTTCGTCATCGTGGTCTCCGCGTTTGCGGTATTGACCCTGCATACGAACAACTGCTTCTGGTTCTATACAGGAACCGAGGATTTCTGGTTCTCGGCCAATATTATCGAGAGTGTTTTCTATTTCGCAGTGCCGCTGTTCTTCATGGTCAGCGGCATTACGCTCATGGATTTTTTCGACAGGTATTCCATGAAGCGGTTCTTTGCCAAGCGCTTCATGAAGACGATGCTGCCGTTCTTGGTATGGAGCCTTGTCGCGCTGGGGATAGACCTATATATCGGCAAGCGAGCCTGGTCGGATGTCACTTTCAAATCGGTGTACCAGGGATTGACTAGCAACGGCTATGTCAGTATCTACTGGTTCTTCTACGCGCTGTTCATCATGTACATGTGCATGCCGCTTTATGCCGCCGTTGATAAAAGCAAGAGGATGCTCGTATTCTCTTACCTGGTCATAGCGACCTTCGTGTTCAACATCTTTTTGCCCTTCTTGAAAAAGATGTTTGATTCCGATTTGAACATCATGTTCAATGTCTCGACGTTGGGCGGGTTCCTGATATGGCCTCTGCTGGGATGGGTGCTGCACAACTATGAATTCAAACGGTGGCATAAGGCGATTATCCATGTGGTGGGTCTGTCTGGCCTGATGCTGCATATATGCGGGACTTATTACTTGTCTGTGGAAGCGGGTCACGTCGACACGACGTTCAAGGGTTACGAGAATGTTCCGTCGGTGGTTTATGCGGTAAGCGTATTCGTGTTCTTGAAGGATGTCGGGCGTTGGGTGATGGAACGCGAACGTCTCGCCAAGTTCATCAAGGTCGTGGGGCGGTACGCTTTCGAGATATACCTGCTACAGTTTATTTTGCTTGATGAGGCCAAGAGGATTCCTGCAATCGATAGGAATTCGCTCGTGTACCGTCTGGGCGCGCCTTTTGTCATGATTCCGATGATTATGGCTTTTACGTGGTGCGTCCGCAAGATTCCTGTTCTAAGAAGAATCGTTCCGTAGTTATTTTTAGGCTATGCCCTCCTCGCAATCCAAAATCCAGGAACTGGAGCTGCTCTACAAGATCAGTTCCATCCTGAACCAGACGCTCGATTTCGAGAGCGTCGCGCATCCGATTTTGGAAGTGGTGGAATCTACGATGGGCGTGGAACATGCGACGCTTACGCTGTACAACCGCCACACGGGCGAAATCTCCATCGAAATTGCTGAAGGCTTGAGCAGCCGTCAGGCGCGCAAGGGCCGCTACAAGGTGGGCGAGGGCATCA
>CADBLC010000353.1 GCA_902795385.1 Fibrobacter succinogenes
CTCTACTTCGACGCCCCCAGCGGCCTCATCAGCACGCAGAAGAAGGGCGACCGCATCGGCGAATTCGGCGAGAAGGACAAGATCCTTATCGTGAAGGAGAACGGTACGGCCCGCGTGCACGACATGGCAGACCCGATTCTCGTGGGTTCGGGCATCAAGTACATCCACAAATTCGACCCCGCGCAGGTATTTACCATCCTCTACTTCGAGGGCGGCAACTACAACTACATGGTGAAGCGCTTCAACCTGGAAGGTTGCCCCATGACGACTGAATTCAGCCTGGTTTCCGACCACAAGGATACCCAGATGATCGAATTCTTCGCGACAGACGATGCTCGCCAGCTCATGGAATACCAGGTGGGCCGCGAAGTCCAGAAGGAAGAACTCGACCTCACGGAAGTCGCCGACATCAAGAGCTACAAGGCGCTCGGCAGCAAGTTCACCGCCAAGAAGGTAAAGCGCACGAGCCGCATTACCCCGCCGGATAGCTTCGATGACGGAGCCGGTGAAGAAGAAGATGCCGGCGAGTCCGAAGACCCGAAGCTGTTCTAACGATAACCGCGCGGGTTAAACCGCGCAAACACCTTTTTAAAAAAGCAATCCCCGGCAAGAGCCGGGGATTTTTCACATGCAAATCATTTAAAGACTATTTGCTTTTTATTCTCATCACCGATTTTCGTGAAGCCCGCAGGGACTAACAGTCTCTTATGCGAGGCGGGGCTTACCCGTCCAGCCGAGTTTTTCGCGGAGGGCGCCAACGAATCCCGTATGGCGCATGCGGATAAACGTCGTCACGGACTTGCTTTCGCAAAGCACAACGCGGTCTCCCGGCTTCACTTCCACGGAACTGCGGCCGTCGAACACGAGGTCGAGCGGGCGTTCCACCGCAGATACGATTTCAAGCTTCTTGTCGGTGAGCGAAAGCACCAGCGGACGCACCGAGAGGCTGCTCGGCGCCACGGGCGTAAGCACCACCGCGGGCGTGGACGGATGGATGATGGGACCGCCGGCCGCAAGGTTGTAGGCGGTAGAACCCGTCGGAGTCGAAATAAGCAGGGAATCTGCCCAGTATTCGGTGAGGCACGTGCCGTTGTAGGCCACATTCACGTTCACCATGCGGTCGGGCATGTGCGCGCGGATATGCACCTCGTTCAACACGGTCTGCTTCGCGATGCACTTTTTGCCGCGAAACACCGAGGCGTCTATCATCATGCGCTCGCGGGTCGAAAAATCCCCCGCAAGCAAATCGTCAAGCGCCTTCTCGAGACCTTCAACGCGGCTTTCGGCCAAAAAACCTACGCGGCCCGCGTTCACGCCGAGAATAGGAATCTTGTGGCCGAGCGCCATATGCGCGGCCGAAAGCACCGTGCCGTCACCGCCGATGGCGAGCAGCAGGTCCATGCGCGAAAGGGTTTTTCGCGAGTTCGCGCAGGTTCGAAAGCGCGCAGAATTCCACCTGCGGGTGGACCTGCGCCCAGAGGGCAATCTGTTCGAGAGCGCGGGCAAGGTCCGCACTCCTGTCCTTGAATCCGACAATCCCGATTTTCGAGAATTTCTTCATAGTCCCTCCCCTATGCCTGGGATTCCTTTTCGGAAGCCTCGGCGACAAGTACCTGCTTGAGCTTTTCGAGGACTCCCGGGAAAACCTTTTCCACATTCTCGGCGCCCTGCACCGGCTCGTCGTTCTGCAGTGCAAGCGAAAGCACGCCGAGCGCAAGCCCCATCTGCGGCCACTGACCGCCATCGAAGCCGTTGCCGTTCACAATCGTTTCCATGCCGCGAATCACGAGTCCGTCGTCGTATACGCCTACCTCGACACCCGTCTTGCGCAGGTTCTCGGCCAAAAACTCGTTCACGGGACGCATCGCCTCGCGCGATTCCTTGGGCAGGCGCAAAATAGTCTCACCTTCGGCAAAACAGGCGGCCACCGCGAGAAACGCATATTCCTCGAAGCCCGTAGAAATCACGTCTTCGCTAAAACGGCGGCCCTGCAGGCGCTTGCCGGCTTCGAGCGGATAAATCTCGACATCGCCGAAAACGTCACCGAATTTTTCGCGGCGCGTCACCGTCTCGATGTTCGCGCCCATGCGCTTAAGGCAAGTGAGGGCTCCGGCGCGGGACGTATTGAGTTCCACGTTCATGAGCTTCACTACATTTTCCTTGGGCATGTTCCCGACCGTCGCGAGTAGCGCAAAGGCCATCGCCTCGGTCGTATCGCCGGGGATGTAATACTCACGGCCCGTAATCACCTTCGTCTCGAAGAGCTCGGTGAACTGCGTACGTTCA
>CADBLC010000354.1 GCA_902795385.1 Fibrobacter succinogenes
CCTTGATGCTCAGGTCGTCCTTCGCGTAAATGGCGGCCTTCGCGGTATCGACCTTGTTGTTGTAGGTGTGCGTCTGCGGGCGCGTGGAACCGTCTTCGATAGTGTTCGTGGTGCCCTGCACCAGGTGGAGTTCCGCCTTCTCGGCGTTCTGCACGTAGATGGGCGCGTCGCTGCTCTTGAGCGAGACTCCGTTCAAGAAGAGGTCCACCTTGCCGGTGTCGCCCGCCGCGGTGCTAACGATTACCTGGAAGTCGGTCGCGGTACCCTGCAGGTAGTAGTTGCCGGAACACGTGACGGTAATGGACTTGTCGCCCTTCGTGAGGCATCCGTTGTCGTTCGTGACAGTCGCGTCGGTGCCGCTGAACGTGATGGTCGTCTCGGAACCATCGAGCGAAACCACGTCGTCTTCTTCGGTGTCGGGGGAGTCGTTGCTGCCGCCAATGCCGGGATTGGCGCTGCCGCCCGCACTACTGCCGATAAGGCCCGTGCTGCTTGAGCTTATGCCGAATGTGGCGCTGCTGATTAGGGCGTAGCTCCTTCCAGTGAAGGAGGTGTCGAACGGGTCCGTGTTGGTCGACGACGTGAAATCTACGCTGCCGGAACTTCCGATGATGCCGCCGTCTGGCGCTACGACGCTGCCGTCCGCAAGCTCGTCAGTCTGGGCGGCGGTTCCCGAGGAGTCGCTGCCGCAGGCGATGAATAGTATGGAAAGAATTCCGCAAGATAATATCTTTGCTGTTTTCATGAAACACCCCTTACACTAGAATTCAAAATACAATTATCGGTTTCTCAATCAAAGTGCTACAAAACGCATTTTACACGTTTTTTTCGGGGCGTGCCTTTTTAGATCGCGTACTTGAGTTTGCTTTCGAGATCCTCGTCCAGAATGCACCAGATGTTTACAAAGCTCTTCTTGCTTTCATCCGGCCTGCAGAGGCTTGGGAAAAGATTGGGATTGGTTATGTTCAGGTTTTTCTGCCTGCATTTGATGGCTTCGTTGTGGTATGTCTCGAGGGCTTCGCACGATTCCTCTTCGGTCATCCCGGGCGCTCTCTTGTATCCCAGGGTGCTGCAAACCTCGTCCCCGAAAATCCACGTATCTTCATTGGCGGTGATTTTCAGGTTGTACTTCTCGATGAATATGGTGTCGTCGCTGATGAACTTGACCAGCGTGTCGTTTTCGAAATAGCTCTTGTTCCATGCGAATTTCTTGGCGGCCGGCGGTTCGTAGGAGGGGTTCTTTATGGACCAGTTGGTGATGGTGGAATCGGTTACCTGGATGAGCAGGAAGATTTTTTGGAATTCCCCATAATAGAAGGTGTCGTTCCCGACTATAATCTTGTTCGTGTAGGCGTATTCGGTACCGTGGCCGTGACAGGCATCCCAGTTCAGGGATGTGCAGTTGCTTACGTTCGTGAACAGGAGCGCGTCCTCGTGTACTATGAGAATGCAATCCGACGGGATCTCGGCGATGTATGCGTTTTGGTAATCGCCCTGACCGCCCGCGATTCCGGTGCCGATGCGGCAGTAATGGCCGTCACCCTCGGTGACTAGTATGTAGTACTGCAGGCTGTCTCCGAATTGCTGCCGGTAGGAATTCAGATAACGCTCTTTTTGTTCTGGATCAGTTATGCTCTCGAATTCGTCCAGCATGTACGTGTAATGCAGTACTTCGGGTATGACTCCCGTGGTGTCGAACGGGAGTTTGTCCATCTTGGTAATCAGGTCATAGGAATCGCTGGAAGAAGCCTGCGACGAAGATTCAACAGACGACGAAGATGCCTGGGACGAAGATGCCGGTGACGATGTCGCCTGCGACGACGAGGAAACTTTGGAACCTTGGGAGGATTTGCCTGCCGCGGAATCGATAGACGAGGAACTTGCCGTGGAATCGATGGAAGACGAGCTGATTTCGGCTTCCTGGGGCAGCAGGATTTCTTCTGACGTGGCCGTGCCGTCGCATGCCATGATGAGCATGGCTGCCGAGGCGGTCAAGATAGCGAGAGTATTCTGGACTTTAAACATGTC
>CADBLC010000355.1:0-1886 GCA_902795385.1 Fibrobacter succinogenes
TGAATCGTCCAGCAGCATTGAAGAGGAATCCTCTTCCTCCAGTGTCACCCTGAGCGGAGCGTCAGCGGAGTCGAATGGGTCTAGTAGCAGTTCGGCGAAGTCTAGCTCGTCTACGGATTCCAAGAGCAGTTCCTCTGTAAAGTCGAGCAGCTCGGGAACGTCAGCAGGGACGAACAGTAGCTCTGGCGAAGAAAAAAGGCCTTGCTCTGAGGAGGGCAAAACTCAAAGGGCGAATGGGGTAAAGGTTATTTGTCATGACGGTTTTTGGGTTCCGGAATCCTCCAGTTCGGCGGAGCCTACTAGCAGCTACTTTGATATGACGGAACAGTTCAATCCGGATATCGAGTACGGAGAATTTACAGACCCGCGCGACGGACACAAGTATCGTACGGTGAGCATGTATGATGACACTTTTGAGAGAACCTATGTCTTTTTTGCCGAAAATCTGAATTATGGTAAGATGGTGTCGGGCGGTACGGTGCAGGGAGACTCCACGAAGTACTGCTACGATAACGACCCGTGGTACTGCGAAAACGGCTGGGGCGGTCTCTATACCTGGAGCAACGCCATGGGGTTCCCAGCCGTATGCGACAGCGTCTCTATGTATGCGGAGGCTTGTTCGCAAAAATTCGTTTATCCTAGCGAGTATGCGCAACCCCAGAACTATGTCCAGCATCAGGGAATTTGCCCGGAGGGTTGGCACATTGTGAATGCGGGAGAGTGGGCTTATTTGCAGCATGGCAGTGTTTCCTATTTAGGCTCGAAAGTAGCTGGTTTCGGTAGCAATGGTTCTGGGTTGTCGATATTGCCAGCTGGGTATTGGGAACGAACTCCCAATGGATCGTTGGTTTTTTATAGTATAAAACAGCAGACTAACTTCTGGATGGCTAAGCAATATTCAGATGATGAAAAAAAGGCTTTAATTGTGTGGATGGGGTCTACGGGATTTCATAGGGATTCTCCTGCACTGAAAGCAAATTTCGGATATTCCATCCGCTGCGTAAAGGATTATTAGTCCTTAACCAAGACGGTCTTGGCGGTTCAAAATAAAAACCGAGTTTCGCGAAGCCCGAAGGGACTAACCAGTCACGAGGGCGGAGCAGTAACCGTACTTCAGATGTACCTTGCTGTAACAGCCCCTAACGGAGCCCTTCTCGTGTTTCTTTGCGGAGAGGAGGCGTTTCGCAAAGCAAACACTTCAACGAAGTGATCGTGTTTGCGTGCGAAATGCCACTCGTAGCAAACATATTTCCGTTAGGGACGTTCTTTTCTAGTGGGGACATCCGATGCTGACTTTCGTCAGCATGACGTTCTGCAGGACTGTCCTCTTCGACGAAAGTTGACTGCGGTTGGGGGCGTTGCGGGGGCGGGCCCCCGCAGAGGGGGTAGCGGAAGACACGGCCCATCGAATAGACAGGTGCAGGTATGAAAGTGATGGGGCCGGGGCTGCAGCGAGGGGGAGGCCTCCCCCGTCAAAAAGGATATAACTGCACAAATTGTCACTCATTGACAAAAATTTTTTGTATATTTGCGAAAAAGGACGAACCGCGGCGCGTGGTTCGGATTCACCCAGTAAAAATTCCTAAAATTGGCGAAAATAAGCACTTTTTGGTTTTGCAAAAGCAAGTGAATAGGTAAGAAATGGCTGTAAAGTACGACAAGGACAGCATCAAGACTCTAGATTGGTACGAACACATTAGGCTCCGCCCCGGTATGTACATTGGCAAGCTGGGCGACGGACAGAGCCCCGACGACGGCATCTACGTGCTCGCGAAGGAAGTTATCGACAACTCCATCGACGAGTTCGCCATGGGCGCGGGCAAGAAGATTGAAATCGACATGGAAGACCACAGCTGCCGCGTGCGCGACTACGGCCGCGGCATCCC
>CADBLC010000355.1:1945-3084 GCA_902795385.1 Fibrobacter succinogenes
AAGTTTATCGTACAAAGTTTCCGCGACGGCAAGGTAAAGCGCGCCGAATTCAGCAAGGGCATTCTGGTGAAGGACTTCAAGATTACCTCCACCACCGAGAAAAACGGCACCGAAATCTACTTCGAGCCCGATAACGACCTGTTCAAGAACTTCCGGTTCCTCCCCGCCTACATGGAAGAGAAGATCTGGAACTACGCCTACCTGAACAACGGGCTCACGCTGGTGATGAACGGCAAGGATTACAACAGCCCGAACGGGCTCTTGGACCTGCTCCACAGCCGCACCGACGACACCATCCGCTACCCGGTCATCCACTGCAAGGGCAAGGACATCGAATTCGCCATCACGCACTCGAACCAGGAAGGCGAGCACTACTTCAGCTTCGTGAACGGCCAGCACACCACCCAGGGCGGTACCCACCAGGCGGCATTCCGCGAGGGCTTGGTGAAGGGCGTGCGCGACCACTTCAAGAAGGAATACGACGCTTCCGACGTGCGCAACTGCATCGTGGGAGCCGTTTCCGTGCGCATCCAGGAACCGGTTTTCGAATCCCAGACCAAGACCAAGCTGGGTTCTACCACCACGGCCCCGAACGGTCCTGCGCTCCGTACCTGGATTGTGGACTTTGTGGCCCGCGAACTGGACAATTACCTCCACAAGAACGAGGACACGGCCAAGAAGCTCCTGGAACGCATCAACCAGAACGAAAAACTCCGCAAGGAACTGGCCGGCGTCAAGAAGCTCGCCAACGAGCGCGCCAAGAAGGCGAACCTCAACAACAAGAAGCTGCGTGACTGCAGCGTGCACCTCACCGACGCCAAGAACCCGCTCAAGAGCGAGACGATGATCTTCATTACCGAGGGTAATTCCGCCTCCGGTACCATCACGACGGCACGCAACCCGAAGACCCAGGCAGTATTCAGCCTGCGCGGTAAGCCGAAGAACAGCTACGGCCTTTCCAAGAAAATCGTGTACGAGAACGAGGAATGGAACCTGCTCCAGGCTGCCCTCAACATCGAAAACGGGCTCGAGGACCTGCGCTACGACAAGGTGATTATCGCCACCGATGCTGACGTGGACGGCATGCACATCCGTCTCCTGGTGATGACGTTCTTCTTGCAGTACTTCCCGGAACTCGT
>CADBLC010000356.1 GCA_902795385.1 Fibrobacter succinogenes
GACATCGATGTATTCAATGCGCGGGTCGCCATCGTATTTTTCGGCCAGGGCCTTCGCAAACTCCTTCGCCGCTTGCAAATAAATCGGGTCATCCCAGACAGGAGCATACGCATGGTATTCTGTCCCGCGCAAGTCAATCTGGATTTTCTTCGCGCCCATCTCATAGACAAAGGGCGGAGTCCAGTCGTATTCTTCTTGGGGCGGGAAATCGCTCTTGATAAACGAAGGCGTGTACGGCAGCACGCGCAAGGCGTAAGTCATGTTGTGCTCGGCAAGTGCGTTCAGCAGTTTTTCCAGTTCCGTCCAGTCGTAAACGCCCTTAGCCGGGTTCAACTTGTTCCACTGCTGGTAACCGGAACCGTACGAGACCAGGTCCCACGCCCTGTTGTTCAGGGAACCGTAAGGACCGTATTCGAATTCCGGGACAAAAGTCCACGCCCCACCGGTCGGCACCGTAAAGCCCTTGTGCGGGTTAGAAAGCGGCCCGTCGAAAGGCCTGAGCGCGTAGGTGATTTTGGTGGTGTCGCCTTGGATTACGGCGGAAGAGTCTGCGCTACTGGATCCTATCGCTCCGCTCCAGGATGACGATGTGAGTAAAGAGCTACTAGACGCAACTTCTGCCGAAGAACTCGGCGTCACTGCAGACGAAACCGACGCGGCATCCGAAGAGCTAGATTCTTCAATCGCGCTGCTTTCGCCACCCTCGGGGCCGGAACTACTCGCGTCATCGCCACAAGCGACAAGCAGCACCGCTGCGGTCATCAGAACAATCTTCCCAAGACATTTGCTGAAGAGTTTAGCCATATTTTAAGTATAGCAAAAATATTTTCTATCTTTGCACCCAAAAAAATACCACTTGGCCACATACGGCTGCCAGATGAACGAGTACGACTCGGCGATGATTGCCCAGGAACTCGACATGAGCGGTTGCGTCGAGACGAGCAACCAGGAAGATGCCGACTTCATCATCGTGAATACCTGCAGCGTACGTGAAAAGGCCGAGGAAACCGCCATCGCGAACATCAGCAAGCTCAAGTACCTGAACAAGAAGAACCCCGACGTGAAGGTAGTCGTGTGCGGCTGCATGGCCAAGAATCGCGGGCCGGAACTTTTGAAGCGCCTCCCGAACGTGAGCTACATCGTGGGCCCGGACCAGTACAAGAAAATTCCGGAACTGCTGCTCGGCGACGCCCATAGCCCGCTGCACCGGACGCACCACAAGATGTTCATCGACGAGGACCTGAACGAGAACTACCTGGGCGAATACGCGAAACTCCAGAACGACTTCAGCACGTTCGTCGCCATCCAGCGCGGCTGCAACAAGCGCTGCAGTTACTGTATTGTGCCGTACCTGCGCGGGCCGGAAAAGTACCGCGACATGGAAGACGTGCTCGCCGAAGTGCGCAAGGCGGCCGACAAGGGCATTACCGAGGTGACGCTGCTTGGCCAGACGGTGAACGCCTACAAAACGGAAGGTGGCAATTTTGCCGACCTGCTTACGAAGGTTTCTGAAATCGGGGGCATCCGCCGCATCCGCTTTACGAGCCCGCACCCGAGGCACTACACGAACGAGCTCATCGACGTGCTGCTGAACAACCCGAAGGTCTGTCACTACGCGCACATTCCTATCCAGAGCGGCTCCGACGCCATGCTCAAGAAGATGCGCCGCCAGCACAACATGGAGCAGTACCTCTCGATTATCGAGCAGCTGCGCAGCAAGGACCCGTTTTACGGGATTTCGACGGACGTGATTTGCGGTTTTGTAGGCGAAACGGAAGAAGATTTCGAGCAGACGCTCAAGGCTTTTGAAACGTGCCAGTTCGACTCCGCCTTCATGTTCATCTACAGCCCGCGCAAGGGCACGGAATCGTACAAGGAAGCGGAGACGCTCACCGAGGCCGAAAAGAACGAGCGCCACACGCGCCTGGTGGAACTGCAGAACGCCATCACGCTCAAGAGGAACCAGATGATGCTCGGCCGCACCGAGGAACTCTTGGTAGAAAAGAACTCCGTGCGCGACGAGACGGAACTGCGGGGCCGCACCGACAACTTCAAGAAGGTGGT
>CADBLC010000357.1 GCA_902795385.1 Fibrobacter succinogenes
AAGTAGTTCTGCGAGGATAAATTATGTTCTACAAGCACTGGAAAAAGATTGCACTCACATTGACCGCCCTGTTCTGGGCCGCCTGTGAAGATTCCACCTCTGCAGAGGAGTGCCTCTATGGGCCTCCGTCATATTACGGACTTCCCGAAAGCAGCGACGCGAGCGAAGATGGATCCAGCTCGAGCGAAGCGACCGGCAGCGAAACAAGCTCCAGTTCTTCCGAGGCGGCCAAGTCAGAAAGCTCCAGCAGCATGGGCAAGCTCAGCTCCAGCGACAAGGACTGGTCCAGTTCCAGTTTCTCTGCCGTCTATGCCCCTCCGACAGTTTTCTGCTACAACGACACCGCCGTAAACGATTCGGGCAAGGTGTTCGACATCTTTACCTGCGAAAACGGGCAAAAATACCTGCGCAACCCGTTCCAGAATTATCCTGATACGCCCAAGGATTTGCCCAAGGGCGTGAACGAGAATGCCCTCTCCCCCCAGATGACGAAAAACTGTACCGCGGGTCCGGATATCTGCATTGACAGCTATACTATAGACAAGAACGGGAACGAGCTTCCTACCGGTGGATGTTTCCCTACCGTCGAATGCCCGGATAAGGCCAAGGACGCAGTAACTTGCACGCCCATGGATTCCAGTGTATCGTATTTCTCCAACGATTACAGTGCAGACAATGCCAAATTCTGGAAAGAGGAAGCGGCCAAGCACGATGCCGTAGCCAAGATAGATTCCGTCAAGGAGACGTTGGCCGAAACGCCCATGTGTCTTGAACACCTGCGTATGGAACTCGACCAATTCGTGGCGCTTTACGGCGCTCCGACCATCATTAGAAATGCGGTAGACTCTTGCAGCGACGGCACCATCAAGCCCAGCGAAGAATACGCAAACATTGGAAAAAAATCCTTTTAAGCCTGTGCGCCATGCTCTGGAGCGGTTGCAGTGATGATTCCTCCAGCGATAGCCCTTCAGCGGGCAACAAGCTTATTGCCTGCGATTTTGACCAGATATGCCCTGAATACGGCGTTTTCTACGATTGCGAAAACGAAGAAGACAAAATCAACGGAAACTATGAGAACTGCACCATGTCGTACCCGGCATGCACGAACACCTATTATTGCGAAGATGATGTTACGTGTTTCCAGGAAACCGACAATAAAACGAAAACTTTTGACTGTCGCGATGAAAAGGACAACAAGACCCTCTACACCGAAGACGAATTCAAGTCAAAATACTACGTTGCAAGTGAACGAATTCATTAACCCCTGATTTATATGAAAATCTCGCTCAAAAAGAAACTCGCTCTCGAAGCTTACCGCCTTTACCGCCACAACGAAATCAAGGCGCATCCGCTCACGTACTTTTTCTGGGAATGCACGCTCCGCTGCAACCTGCACTGCCTGCACTGCGGCAGCGACTGCGTAAAGGACGCCATCCCGGACATGCCCCGCGAAGACTTCATGGGCGTACTCGACAAATTGGCTCCGCATATCGATCCCAAGCACTTTATCGTGGTGATTACCGGCGGCGAGCCGCTGATGCGCCCCGACCTCGAAGAATGCGGCCAGGAAATCAAGAAGCGCGGCTACCCGTGGGGCATGGTCAGCAACGGCCTCGCCATGACGCCCGAACGCTACAAAAAGCTCCTTAACGCAGGGCTCCGCTCGCTCACCATCAGCCTTGACGGCCTGCAAGAGAGCCACAACCACTTCCGCGGTGACCCGCATAGTTTTGAACGCGCACTCCGCGCTATCGACATGGCCGCTCACACGCAGGGGCTCACCTTCGACGTAATGACGTGCGTGAACCGCCAGAACTTGAAGGAACTCCCGAAGATTCTCGACATGCTTTTAAAAATCGGCGTGAAGCGCTGGAGAATCGCGACGGTGTTCCCGAAGGGCCGCGCCAAGGACAATCCGCTGTTCCAGCTCACAAACCAGGAATTCCGCCAGGTGTTCGACTTTATCCGCGAAGTGAAGAAGCTGAACGTGATCAACGTGAACTACGGCTGCGAAGGGTTCCTCGGGAGCTACGAAAAGGACGCCCGCAACTACCCGTTCTTCTGCCGAGCCGGCGTGAACGTTTCTTCCGTGCTTTGCGACGGCAGCATCTCGGCTTGCCCGAGCCTGCGCGGCGACTACATCCAGGGCAACATCTACAAGGATGACCTGTGGGATGTGTGGCAAAAGCGCTAGCCTCCACCTGCGCGACGAGAAAACGAAGGAACTCGCCTACTGCCACGTGAAGCGTCTGGAAGACGCTGGCGCATAACAACAAATGTCAGATTCCGGCTCCTTGGCCGGAATGACGCAAACACCTAGCGCATAATCCTATTTACCGAAACCAGCGAGGTCTATGCCAAGCTGGTTTATTTTATATGTGAGAATGCGCGGAGTCGTGGAGAGACTGCGGGCGGCAGCGGCCACCTTGCCCTTAGAGCTCTTGAGGGCGTCGCTGATGATGTCCTTCTCGTAGGCTTCGACCATGCGCTTGAGGTTGCCGTTCACGGGCGTACCGCTCGTTTCGGCGGTCTGGAGCGTGGTCGGGAAATGGTGCGGATAGATGACGTCTTCGTCAGCCACGAGAACCGCGCGTTCGATGCCGTTCTCGAGTTCACGGACGTTTCCGGGCCACGGATAACTCATGAGCATGTTGATGGTCGTACGCGCAAGGCGGCGCACGTTCTTGCCTACGATGCGGCAGTAATGCTCCACAAAATGGTCTGC
>CADBLC010000358.1 GCA_902795385.1 Fibrobacter succinogenes
CTTGAAGCGAACTGCCTTGCCGGGCAAAAGCCCCAAGGTCTTGACGCCGCCGTCTTCCTCGCTTTCTTCGAGAATAATCTGGCAGCCGATGCAAATGCCGAGCACCGGGTTCCCCGCTTTCACCACCGCCTTGATGGCGTCGCCGATACCCGTGCGCGAAAGCGTCTCCATGGCCGACGCCGCAGCCCCCACGCCAGGGAAAATCAGGCGGGTCGCTTTGGCAATCTCGTCGGCGTCGCGGCTGGACTTCGCTTCTACGCCGATACGCGAGAGCGCGTTCATCACGGAAGTCAGGTTGCCAGCGTTATAGTCTACGACGATTATGGGATTGGACATAGGGACCTCGATTTTCAAGGCACAAGATAGCTTTTTATTTGGCACCTTGCTCGGCGCACCAGGGATAATTCACTTGAAGCTGGGGACGTATCGATTCGACGATGGACGGATAGTCGAGAGACGCATCCATCTGCATCACGCCCACCACGTATTCGGCCGCACGCGCATTGAGATTCGCGACATTGTCCCATATCTGGGCATGTCCCGTACCTTCGCCACCGCGATCGTAACCGGCATCGGCCAGAATCGGCTTGCCCGTCGCCTCGTAAATCTCTTTCCACGTCGCCTTGTTGCCCGCACGGACCTTCTCGCCGCCGGCGAACATGTCAAAATTCGCGTACCACGCCGCCTGGGAAATTCCCTTCCAGTCGGATATCCACGGGGAGATGTCGATGGCAATTTTTGCCGCAGGCAGGTACTTCTTGATGACACCCACAATCTGCGAGAAGTAATAACCCAGTTCGGCATCGGGAATTCCGCCGCCTTCCTGCGCGTCACCGTCGAACTCGGCCTTCTGCTGTGACGCCGACTCGGAATACTGGTAGTAGTCAGGCTCGATGAGCCAGATAGTCTCGAACGTGTCCGGATCCTGCTCGAGGAACACCTGCAACTGTTCCCTCATGCCCGAAGCGTACAGCTCGTAGCGGTACAAAACCGAGTCCTTATAAGCACGGATGAGGTTCGCCCCGGAATTACAAAGCGTCAACGGATGTTCCTCGTCCTTCATGTCGCAGTCCACAAGGCCGTGGTCCTTGCCAAACTCCGCAATCACGTAGGCATAGATCATGGGAGTCGCATGGATGTTCACGCACATTTCCACCATGCGCTTCTCGAACTCGTTGTACCAGTCGTTGTCACCAAGCCACACGGCTACGTAGTCCAGACCCTTGTAGTTGACCTCGTCCTCATGCGCGGCCTGCCAGGCAGCACCGAAGTTGAAAAAGCAGGGGTCGAATCCGGCCTTGCGCTGAACAACTTTTTTGGTAGTAGACGTATCGGTGGTATCGGCAGGCTGTGCAGGCTTGTCGTTGCCCGGATTATCTTCCGTAGACGAGAACGGATTGGTCGGCTGAACGGAAGTATCTTCGTCACCCCCGCAGGCGACAAGCGAACAAATGGCAATCAACAGCGCTGGAATAAACAACAGGCGTTTCATCGGTCTCCTTTCCCAAACATCCGGAGCGCCAAATATAGTTAATCTGCCAGACGTTTTCTGTAATCAGCCAACTTCTGGTTGTAATACTGGGCCTTGATGCGGGCCCCGTCGGCAGAGACATCGAAGCCGAAGGAGAACCCCGCCGACACGAGCGCACCGACCAGGATGCCCTCGCCCACATGGCGGTATATGCGGCCATCGTCTGCGTCTTCCATCAAGAATCCCGCCGCCGTAACGCCAAAGCCAACGACGCCCACGCCTGCAGCGACCCACATAAGCACCTGCGACACCGAATGCCTGTACCCTGTACGCATACTGCTGATTGTAGCGGAAGACTTCCACCTCGTAATACTTGGTGCTGTCGTCGTTGACAGGAGCGTTCCAGTTCAGCGACTGCCCTTCGGGAACCTCCACCATGTTCTCGGGTGCAGGCTGTTCCACGACAGGCGTCGGCGCCACGGAATCTGCGGCAGCCGGTTCCACTGCGGGCACAACCATTCCCTCGGGCACGAGTTGCGCCTGGGCAAAAGACAATACAAACAACATCAAGGCCGCAAGTTTGCGCATAAATACCTGAATCTACTTTTCCAAAAAGTCAAGCGCCTCGCCGGCGAGTTCCACGCAGCGGTTGCAGGGGATAATCTTGTTCGGGCGGATTTCACTGCACTTGGTAAAGTTCTGTGCCCCGCGCCTGAAAAAGTCCTCGATGGCATCGGCATGGTCGGGCTGCATCATCTTGGCCGCATAGAGCGCGCCGCACTGGCCGTTCGGAGCCTTGCCGCCACCGAAGTTCCTGAACATCTCGGCAGATGCCACCGCCTCGGCTTCGGACTTGCCCGTGGCACGGGCGTAACCGTACGCGACCGACATCGCACAGTTCCCGCGATGCTCCGCATGGAAATTCTTCGAAA
>CADBLC010000359.1 GCA_902795385.1 Fibrobacter succinogenes
TTTATGCAAATATTCGCATAATGTTTGTTTTTTAAATGACGTCTGTCACCCAAAAATGTTCGGCTTATTCCACCCCCTCAACAAAAACTAGTTTTAAATCCGTAAACAAACAATTTAGGGAGAACATGAAAAAAATCCTATTCTGCCTTCTGGTGGCAATGCAATATGCATCGGCAAATTCCTGCACCGGACTCCTTTACCAATTTCTGTCCGAATCGTACCTTGTGCCAAATGCGGAAATCCAACTAGATTCCGTCTTCGTGCCCAAAGAATCGATCGCAAGATACTCCTATTCCGACGGCAAAATCAAAAGCAACCAGATATACTCCTACAAAGAGGAATCTACCACGGATTTCAATTATTACTGGTACCAAAATCCCAGCGCGTTGACCAAAACGAGCTACGAATATTTGATGAAAGATTCATCATCTGCAGATACCACGTATATTTTCGAAGATTTTTACGGCTACGGGACACTGGGGTATCAACGCACCATCAAGTTTACCGCAAACTCCATGCAAAGCTTGATAAAAAACCTAGACTTCGGAGTGACCGAATATACCGAAACAATCCTTACAGGCGATTCCATTGTGCATAAAATTTATAAAGGAGTCGACAGGGAATCGGAGCTTGCATCAACAACCGTGTACGTTAGTGACTCAAGCGATACCAAATGCTACGAAGCCTCCCCCGATGGGGATACGATTTCGACCATCACATACTCCTCCAGCGGAAACAACTATTCCCTGCAGGTCAAAACAACGGGATTGACGGCGTACTACTACTACACCTCTACAAAGCAGGAGACGACGTCCATCCATCAAAGGAATAACCGCATCACCACCATCCCCAAGAGGCGTTCTTTTGACGCTCTTGGACGAAGCGTAAATAAAAAAAGCCCTCTGAAAAAACAATTTTCAGAGAAGCCTTTTTGATTAAAGCGCGATTTTCAAGATTTCCTTGATGGCGGCAGCATCCAGCGGCACGTAGTGCCCGACCTTGCCAGTCCTTGTCGCCAATCTTCAAGTCTGCAAGCGTCGTCGCGAGCCCCAGTTTTTTGAAGAATGCCGCAAGCTTTTCCGAGAGGATCAGCGCGCGTTCCGTTTCGCTGTAGTTGAACGAATCCACGCCGAACACGCGGCTCGCAAGGAGAGCAAGCCTCCAGGGCTTTTTCTCGGCCATGTACTTGGTCCACGCCACCGTCACTACGGCCATGCCTTCTCCATGGGTGATGTTGTACTGCGCAGAAAGTTCATGCTCGATTCGGTGCGAACCCCAGTCGGCGCGACGCCCCGCATCTAGGAATCCGCCGTGCGCCACACTTGCAAGCCACTGGATTTCTCCACGGACATTCACGTCTTTCTGGTTGGCGATAAGCTTGTCCGCATTCACGAGCAGTGCCCTGATTGCCCCCTCAATCAGATAGTCCGTGGTATCGGAAAACTTCTTGCGAAAGCACGTCCGCAATGCCCACGAAAGTCTGGTACGCCGGCAGCCCCACCGTGTATTTCGGGTTCATGATGGCAAACTTCGGGATGATTCGGTCGTCCTCGAAGCCGAGCTTCCATTCGCCGCTCGAAAGGATTGCCGCATTCGAAGTCTCGGAACCGCTCGAAGCCGTAGTGGCGATGACGCCAATCGGCAATACCCGTTCCGGCGAGATTCCCTTTTCAAAGAAATCCCACACGTCTCCCTCGTAAGGTATCCCGAGCGCCACCGCCTTCGCGGTATCAATCGAGCTTCCGCCACCGACCGCGAGCACAAAGTCCACCCCGTTTTCCTTTCCCTGCTTCACGAGTTCGCGCACCAGGTCGATGGAAGGGTTCGGCACCACGTTCCCGTTTTCGGAAAAGCGGATGCCGAGTTCGTTGACGGCATCCTTGATCACGTCGTAAATGCCGAGAGTCTTGATAAAGTCACCGCTGTATACAAGCTGGAGCGACTTCACGCCGTATCCGGCCAAAAGCGATTTCAGTTTCTGTTCACTGTGTTCGCCAAAAACAATCTTTGCCGGGTTGTAGTATTCAAAATCAATCATTGTATTCTCCGTACAAAAAAAAACGTCATCCTGAGCCGAAGGCGAAGGACCCAGACCCGCGTTTATTTCCTGATGGTGAAAATATCGCTGGGCTGGATGCTTCCTGGCCTACGGCCTGTCAGCATGACGACAATGGATCGTTTTTTGCTTAGATCGCGGCGAAGCCGTTTTCCAAGTCCGCGATGATGTCTTCGTAATGTTCCGTACCGATAGACACGCGAATCGTTGCCGGAGTGATTTCGGCTGCAGCCAATTCTTCCGGAGAAAGTTCGGCATGCGTGGTGGTGTACGGGTGAATCACGAGGCTCTTCACGTCGGCAACGTTTGCAAGCAGGCTGAAGATCTTCAGGCTATCGATGAACTTGAAGGCCTCTTCCTGGCCGCCCTTGATGTCGAAGGTAAAGATGGAACCGCCACCGTTCGGGAAGTACTTTTTGTAAAGTTCGTGGTCCGGATGGTTCGGGAGGCTCGGATGGCTCACGCGGGTAACCTTCGGATGCTTGGTGAGGAACTCGATAACCTTCTTGGTGTTTTC
>CADBLC010000360.1:0-1750 GCA_902795385.1 Fibrobacter succinogenes
CATCCGCCACAAGGAACTTCCTGCGTTCAGCGTGCAGTACCATCCGGAATCCGCTCCAGGCCCGAACGATTCTTACTACCTGTTCGGCGAGTTCAGACAGATGATTGAAAACTTCAAAGCCGGGGAGGTGAAAAATGGCTAAGGCAACCGCAAAGAAACAGACCAAGTACATCTTCATCACCGGCGGCGTGGTCAGCTCCCTCGGTAAAGGCATCACCTCCGCATCGCTCGCGCTGCTATTGAAGAGCCGCGGCTACAACGTGTTCATGCAGAAACTCGACCCGTACCTGAACGTGGACCCGGGTACCATGAGCCCTTACCAGCACGGCGAAGTTTTTGTGACCGACGACGGCTACGAAACCGACCTTGACCTCGGCCACTACGAACGTTTCGCAGGCGTGCAGTGCTCCAAGGCATCAAGCTACACTTCGGGCCGCATCTATTCCTCCGTGCTTTCCAAGGAACGCGCAGGCAAGTACCTCGGCGGTACGGTGCAGGTGATTCCGCACATCACCAACGAAATCAAGGACGCCTTCCGCTCTGCAGCCGAAAGCGGCGCCGACATCGTGCTCTGCGAAATCGGCGGTGTGGCAGGCGACATCGAATCGCTCCCCTTCTTGGAAGCAGCAAGACAGTTCCGCTCCGCTTCGAAGTCGGCGTGGAAAACACCTGCTTTGTCCACCTGGTTTTGGTGCCTTACCTGAAGGCCGCAGGCGAACTCAAGACAAAACCCTCGCAGCACTCGGTTGCCGAACTCCGCAACATCGGTATCTTCCCCGACATTCTCGTGTGCCGCACCGAAATGACAATCCCGCAGGATCACCTCGACAAGCTCGCCCTCTTCTGCAACGTGAAACCCGAATGCGTCATCGAAGAAAAGGACGTGACGGATTCTGTGTACGCCGTGCCTCGTGAACTTTCCAAGCAGGAACTCGACCTCCGCGTTTTGGAACAGCTCCGCCTGAGCGTGCACCCGATTATCCACTCCGAATGGGACAAGCTCGTCAAAAAAGCCACCCAGCCCAAGTACGAATGCACCATCGCGCTGGTGGGCAAGTACATCGCCATCCGCGACGCCTACAAGTCCGTACACGAAGCCCTGCAACACGCCGGCATGGAACACAACGCCAAGGTGAAGGTGGAATGCATCGAAGCCGAAGAACTCGAAAAGAATCCGAACCTCATCAAGAATGCCGACGGCATCCTGATTCCGGGCGGTTTCGGTAGCCGCGGTGTGAACGGCAAGTGCGTGGCCATCAAGTATGCCCGCGAACACAAGGTTCCGCTGCTCGGTATCTGCCTTGGCATGCAATGCTGCGTGATTGAATTCGCCCGCGATGTACTCGGCTGGAAAGACGCCAACTCCACTGAATTCGACGAGAACACCGCCCACCCGGTCATCGACCTGATGGACGAACAGAAGAACGTCACCGAAAAGGGCGGCACCATGCGCCTGGGCGCTTACCCGTGCAAGCTCATGAAGGATTCTAACGCCGCAAAACTCTACAAGAGCGAAAAGATTAGCGAGCGTCACCGCCACCGCTACGAATTCAACTACAACAGCGAATTCCGCAAGGAACTCGAAAAGGCCGGCCTGAAAATCGCCGGTACATCGCCTGACGGCAAACTCGTCGAGATGGTGGAAATCAAGAACCACCCGTACTTTGAAGCCTGCCAGTTCCACCCGGAATTCAAGAGCAGGCCCACCGCGCCGCACCCGCTGTTCAGCGGCCTTGTCAAGGCGGCACTC
>CADBLC010000360.1:1757-2803 GCA_902795385.1 Fibrobacter succinogenes
GAATGGAGGCAAGAAGAATGCCTAAGCGTACCGACATCAAGAAGATTATGCTCATTGGCTCCGGCCCGATCGTGATTGGCCAGGGCTGCGAATTCGACTACTCCGGCGTGCAGGCCTGTAAGGTGCTCCGCCGTGAAGGCTACGAAGTGGTGCTCGTGAACTCCAACCCGGCCACCATCATGACCGACCCCGAAATGGCCGACCGCACCTATATCGAACCGCTGAGCGTCGATATTCTGCACGAAATCATCCGTCGCGAACGCCCCGATGCATTGCTCCCGACACTCGGTGGCCAGACGGCACTCAACCTCGCGATGGAACTGAACGAACGCGGCATTTTGGACCGCTACCAGGTGGAGCTCATCGGTGCCAAGGCTGAATCCATCCAGCGCGCCGAAGATCGTCACCTGTTCAAGGAAGCCATGCTCAAGATCGGGCTTGACTTGCCCCGCTCCGGTTCCGCCCACTCCATGTCTGAGGCGACCGCCATCGCCCACACCATCGGCAGCTGGCCGCTCATCATCCGTCCGGGCTTTACGCTGGGCGGAACGGGCGGCGGTATCGCCCACAATCCCGAAGAATTCGAAACCATCGTGAACCGCGGCTTGGACGCCTCGCTCAACAACGAAGTCCTTATCGAAGAATCGCTGCTTGGCTGGAAAGAATTCGAGATGGAAGTCATGCGCGACAAGAAGGGCAATGCCGTTATCGTGTGCTCCATCGAAAACTTGGACCCGATGGGCGTGCACACCGGCGACTCCATCACCGTCGCCCCGATCCAGAGCCTCGATGACCGCGCTTACCAGGCCATGCGCGACGACTCCCTGAAGGTCATGGAAGCTATCGGCGTGGAAACTGGCGGATCCAACGTGCAGTGGGCTATCGAACCCAAGACTGGTCGCCGCATCATCATCGAAATGAACCCGCGCGTGAGCCGTTCTTCTGCTCTCGCCTCCAAGGCAACGGGCTTCCCCATCGCAAAGATTGCAGCGCTGCTCGCCGTGGGCTACACGCTCGACGAACTCCGCAACGACATTACGCAGACG
>CADBLC010000361.1:0-1114 GCA_902795385.1 Fibrobacter succinogenes
CAAGACTCACAACATGGGCTGGAACGTTTACACCAACAGCATCGATAATTCCGCGCTCGGCACCCCGAACCAGATCAAGAAGGCCTTCGGCGAACTCAAAACCATGTTCTGCGACAAGGGCATTCCCGTGATTATCGGCGAACTCGGTGCCATCAAGCGCACCGGCCAGATTACCGATGCAGCAAACCTCAAGCTCCATTTGCAGGGCCGCGCCCTCTTCTACGGCGAAGTCGCCAAGAACGCGAAGGCCAACGGCATTATCCCCTACGTCTGGGACACCGGCGCCGAAAACGACGGCAACATGACCATCATTACCCGCCAGAAAGGCACCTACTCCGTACTCGATCCGGATGTCCTGAACGCTCTCCAGAAGGCTTACGGCCAAGAAGGCAACAACTCTAGCAACCTCGACAGCCTCGTCCAGGAAAACGAAGTCGTCGAAGACTCGAGCGGCAAGGGTGCGCTAATCACCTACACCAGCAAGACCGCCGACTCCAGCGAAACGGGAACGCTCCGTATCAACCTTTCCGGCGCAAACAAGGACCTCTCCAAGTATGTTGGTGTTGAAATTCGCATAAAGGGCTCCGTCGCTTCTGCCGGCGGCTGCACCAGCACCGACCCGAAGTACGAATGCTCCGAATACGGCTGGACCTCGATGGACATGTTCATCATGACCGGTGATTCTTGGGATTGGTTCGACGCCAACGTGCTGGAACAGGCCGACCAGGAACTCAGTGCAACCGAATTCAAGACTTTACAAATCAAGTGGGAAGATTTCCGCACCGAACCCACGGGCCTCAACTCGGCAAACGCCATCGGTTTGAACCTTTACGGCACCCAGGTTTCGGGCAGCATCATCATTGACTACATCAAGGGAATCAAGGCCGACGGTTCCACCGAAATCATTGACGATTTCGACAAGAAACCCTCGACAGAAGGCACCGCCAGCGGCAAGGTTGTCGCCCTCAGCAGCACCCTTCCCACCGACGCCATCAAGCCGGCTCGCATCGCAACATCCAAGATGCTCGTGAGCGTAAGGCCCGGCATGGTGAGCGCGACCTTCACCACCGCGAAGGCCTCCCCCGCCAAGGCGATGCTCATGAACGCCATGGGC
>CADBLC010000361.1:1167-2158 GCA_902795385.1 Fibrobacter succinogenes
CTACCGCGGCCCCGCAATGCTTGTCATCAAGGCCGGCAGCCAGCAGCTGGTACAAAAGGTAATGCTTAAGTAAAGAATCTTTTCCCGGCAGTGTTGGAGTGTCATGCCCGGGAAAATTCCCATGGGATGTTCGGGAAAGAAAGGCCGTCGCGGCTAAGCCGCGGCGGTCTTTTTATTACCACATCTTGTCGAATTTCTTGCGACTCTTTTCCTCGTCCTTCTTCTCCTGCACAATCGCGTCGATCACGGCGGCGACGGTCAGGTTGAAGATGTCGTGCACGGAGGCGTCGGAGTCGGTAAAGTGAACCGGCTTGTTCAAGCCCATCTGCACAGGGCCGATAGATTCGCCCACGCCCATCTCGAGGAGCATCTTGCAAGTCGTATTTGCAGAGGAGAGGCACGGGAAGATGAGCGTGTTGACCGTCTGGCCCTTCAACTTGTTGAACGGGTACTTGGTATCACGCAGTTCCTTGTCCAAGGCCACGTTCACCTGCATTTCGCCGTCGAGAACATAGTCGGGGAACTGCTCATGAATCATCTTCACCGCGTCGCGGGCCTTGTTGGCCGTACCGCGGGCCGCTTCCTTGTCGCTACCGAAATTCGCGTAGCTAAGCATTGCCATCACGGGTTCGTGGGCGAAGAAGCGTACAGCGTCGTGCGTGAGTTTCGCGATATCCACGAGCGTTTCGGCATCGGGGTCGCGGTTCACGAGCGTATCGGCCAGGAAGAACGTTCCCTTGCGGGTACTCAAGATGTGCATGGCTCCGAAGTGCTTGTATTCCTCGCGGATACCGATGATTTCCTTCGCGAGTTCGATGGTCTCGGAGTACTTGGAGTAGCCGCCGGTAATGAACGCGTCGGCGTCGCCCGTCTTGACCATCATCATGCCGAAGTGGTTCGGCTCGAACATGTCGTCGCGAGCCTCGTCGAAGGTAACGCCGTTACGGCCGTTCTCTTCGGCGTAAATGCCGGCATACTTGCGGCGGCGTTC
>CADBLC010000362.1 GCA_902795385.1 Fibrobacter succinogenes
CCCTCTTCTTCCGCCGTGCATACCGGAACCTGGTACGTGATATGCAAACTATCGGCGAAGTGAGGCATGTGCAAGCAGTTTTCCTTGGAACTCGACGAATTCGGATTCACCGAAGAAGAACTGCCAACCTGCGAGGAGGAACTTCCGTTTACGGCAGAAGACGAACTCCCGGCAACGGCGCCACTCGATGCCGGATTGCTATTGCTCGATGCCGGATTGCTGCCACTTGACGCAGGATTACTGCCGCTCGAAGACGGCAGGGCATTCCCGGACGATGCAGGCTTGGAACTCTCCGAGCTCGCAATTTCGGTTGCAGAGGAAAGATCGTCCTCGGCAAACTGGTCCACTTTCACGGGCGACGAAGAACTGTCGTCGCAAGCGGTAATACCGAAGGCGGCAGCGGCCACCATGGCAAGGCCAAATGCCTTGAAAAATTTTTTCTTGTTCATAATATTTCTCCCTCTTTAAATACTTCTCTATTTCTTGGTCATTTCGTTGTTAGGAATATTTTCGCATCTCATCCCATTAGCACTCGCATTAGTACCTCCGTGGGCCGGCGGTTGATTTTACCGCAGTAGTATACCAGGGCCCGCGGGTCACCGCTTGCTACAGACTTTTCGCAACCATCCATCACGACGTCGACAACCGTAAGCGTGTCCTTGCCGATATCGGCCACGATGTATGCGACAGCATTGTTGTCCGTATCCCAGATGTTCGCCATGTAGAGCTTGCAGCTATCGCCCATGTAACCGTTGACAATGGAATCTATCAGCCCCGCCTGTTCCTTGGCCGCCTCGGGGAAAAATTCCTCCAGGGCACCGATGTTCTGTTGCACAATCGGATGCAGGCCCGGGCCGTCAAACTCCGTGGCCATGGGCGGGCTATTGCTGCCTTCGTTCCCTACAATAGTATGCAATGCCAAAACGTTGCTGTCGAAGGTGTAGTCTTCTATCCCGAACGCCTTCAAAACAAAGTCCAGCGAAGTCGGGTCCAGTATATTATTGCCGCCACTGTCATTGCCGCCCTGCTGTTTGCCCGAACTAGACATCACCACATCGCTCGACGACTCTACGGTTCTGCTTGACGACGATTCCACGACGCTCGAAGAAGATTGCACAGTGCCGCTCGACGAGACCGCAGCACTCGAAGAATACACGCTCGAAGACGAAACCGTAACGCCCGAAGAAGAAACTGCCTCACTCGAAGACGGTTCCTCGGCGCTCGACGACGATTCAAGTTCAATCGCCTCAAGTTCAATCGCCAATTCGTTCGGTTCCTCGGCCGTACCCGCGACACTCGGAGAGTCGGAACACCCCGCCGCAAAAATTGCAGCGAACAAGATTGCGGATGCGGAAAGCAAATACAGCTCAAACTTCTTCATCTTCACGCTCCTTCGCCTTCCTGGTCAGCGGGAAAAGCTGCAAGTTCAGTCGGTACACTTGGTCAATATCCTTGTCTTCGGCGGCAATGGCGACAATCTTGCGACGGCATTCGTCGAGCACGTTCTCTATCTTGTTAAACGATTCGCGCGAAAGGCCCATCGTCACGCCGCTAAAGTGACGCTCCTCCACCGGGAGGTCTATCGCCGGGGTCGCGAGCTTGGACATCTCTCGATGCATCCCGCGGAGCGCGAGGCGCGTGGCATCCGGAGTCCCTCTGATCGACGTCTCTGCAAGTTCAAAGGCGTCGTCCCCTGCCTTCTTCAGGAGACCCGCCTTCATCAAGAAATTCAGACTCCTCTGAACTTCCGACGCCGACACCTCCGGGTAACACATCTTTGCCATTTCGCCGGGAGTCGCACCCGGCATCAACGGGGCAAGCTCGCGCACCACGGGATTCTGCCATGAATCATAAAACTCGAACAAGTCGCCTTCCATCACGCGCACCTTGTGCACCTTGGCAATACCGAGCATCTTCTCGTAGGCGGCCTTCTTCTTCGCCTCGGTCGCAGCCTGGCCGTACTCCACCATCGCGCGGAAGTACTCCATCTCGAACCCCACGAGTCCCATGGCGGCACCGGTACGTTCCACCCCGACTCG